>JAISBM010000011.1 GCA_031266185.1 Endomicrobium sp.
AAAGCATAGATTATCAAATTTTATAAATAAATATTCGCGCGAAACTCTAAAAATTAGTCCTTATGATTATATACAAGCAGGAGTTATCCTATTTAATGTTAAGCTGGCCCAAAAAGAAAACTTTTTTGAGAAAAGCTTTAACTTTCTTACGGAAAATCCAAATCCATATAATAACGATCAAGACGTGCTTAACTTTGTCTGTAAAGGAAGTATAAAATATTTGCCTCTAAATTGGAATGTTGAATGGCATTGTGTATTTTTTTATGAAGACCCACCACTTCATCAATCTCTACCTGTAAAACTTTATACTGAATATATGGAAGCACGTAAAAATCCGCATATATTGCACTATTCTAGTGATTTCAAACCTTGGAATATGCCGATGCTACCTTTAGCTGAAATTTTTTGGAAGTATGTGCAGCATTCTCCATATAACGAAATTATGAGATTAGAATTAATAAGGACAAGTATAGAACAACAACGAAACTACAAAAAGCGCGCGAAGAGAAAATTTCTTGCAACTTTAATATGTGCTTTTGTTCCATCACGCAACATCCGGCATAGAATTCGAGATTTTATACATAATGGATCCCCAATAAAAAAGATAGAATTTAGAAGATTGGAAAGTGTTATAAAAAATGGCACTTATTAAAATTTTATAGGAAAGAATATAAAAATGGAAACAAAAACGCCTAAAATATCAGTTGTAATGCCAACGTATAATGCAGAAGAGCATCTTAGTAAGGCAATAGATAGTATTTTGGCACAGACTTTTGACGATTTCGAATTTCTTATAGTAAATGATAATTCTAAAGATAAAACCAGAGAAATAATAAAATCATATAATGATGAAAGGATACGTCTTATTGATGGACAGTGCAAGGGGCTTGCTGCTGCGCTAAACCAAGGCATCCAAGAGGCTAAGGGAGAATATATTGCCCGTATGGATGCTGATGATATATCTTTACCTACTAGGTTTGCAAAACAGGTTACGTATATGGATGAACACAAAGATATAACTGTACTTGGAACATGCCAACAGCATTGCTATGAAGATGGAAAGGACGGATATCGGCATACTCCCTTTGCTAAGAATGAAGAATTGATGATCGCAATGATATTTGAACCTTCAGTGTGCCATTCTACTGTTATGTTGCGCAAATGTGATATTATAGAAAATAAATTCTTTTACCTTGAAGGCTCTCCGTGTGAAGATGGGGAGCTTTGGATGCGTATTATAAAGACACACAAATTTGCTACCATCCAACAGGTATTAGGAAAGTATTTATTATCAGAAACCAGTATTACGGAAAAAAAGAAAGACCTCCTCTCTAAATATGAGGTGACTTTAAGACAAAAGTATCTAAAAGATATGTTTGGATATATCTTAAAGGATGAGGATAAGTATTTGTTAAACATGTGGAAATTTCCTTTTGAAAATATGTCCAGCAAACAAATATATTTATCTATACTCCGGCTTAAGAAAGTGCTAAAAGAGATTGAGTTGGCTATAAATAAGAAACATATACTTCCTGCATTACGTGTGAATAGGGTACTAGATTTTTTTTATTTAAAAATATCTGGTGGATACAGGGTCAAAAAAATACACTACAAGCTTTTGGGGGTAATCCCTTTGATAAAAAGTGTACAGATTGGGAATTTAATGAATGTTTATCTGCTTAGTTGTATTCGAATTTTAAAGATAATAAAATAATAAAAAAGTAGAGGAGATTTATATGATTGACATCATGAAAAATAGTATAGATACTGTAAATTTAATTCCTAAATACATAAAAAAAGCGTGCTTGATTATTTTTTTTGGCACAGTTTTGAGTCATTCGCTTTTTTTAATAAATTATATGCCACTCTTTGAAGACTGGCCATATATTTTTGAAAAAATGCCATTTTTTTCTTGGGACGTAAATCAAGGTAGATATTTTTCGTCGATTGCATATTTTCTTTTTGGAAGAATGTATTCTATTCCACTTTTAGGCTATCTTGTTACTTTTTTCATGTTATCTTTAACTTCAGTTCTGTTATGTTCTTATTGGAAAGTACCAAAAACTACAATAACTTATTCTTTTGTAGGCTTAGCTCTCACACTACAGCCATATCTTTTAGGGGCATTTTCCTGCTTGGGGTATATAGAAAATTTTTTTAGATTGCCTTTTTTTGCTATGGTGGGTTTTTTGCTGTGTGAAAAAGTAAAGGCAAATAATGTTAAATATAGCTATAAAATTTTTCTTCTTATTGGGTCAGCGCTGAGTTTCTTTTATACGTTCGGAGCGTATCCTCTTATTGCTAATACTATAGCAGTGGTATTCTTAGGACGGCTCTTAATAGATTTTGTTTTGTCAAAAGATAAAAAAATAAGCTATTTAATTTTTGAACACAAGTATACAATGAGCGTAATACTTATTGCATTTATTTTACACTGTATTATAGTATTTTATTTATGGCACAAGGGCGTTGTTGTGTTTGGTGATTATAATGTTGGGGTAATAAGCATATCTGAAATGTCGTTAAGATTTTGGGGTACTATTAAATTTATACTAACGTATCTTTATAATTATAGTGTACCATTTCACCCACAAGCTATAACATTGATGTGGCTCTTTTTACTACTTCTCGTATGCAGTGTAAATGTATGGAATTTTATGCAAGAAGATTTTAAAGTTAGCAGACGTATTTTAAATTGTGTATTAATGGGCTTTCTTTTTTTTACGATATCAATGGCATCATTTGCTACTAATTTTGTATCGATTGGAAGTTCAGCAGGTAGATTAGAAGCAGATTTCTTTGGTGTTGCTTTTTTTCATGTTCTCATTTTGGCGATTTTGTTTAATAAAGAAGAAAAGATTGTAAAAAATGCTGTTTTTTTAGTTTGTATTTGTTTATTATGGACCTGCATTATTCAGGATTTTATTTGTCAAAAAGTGTGTATTTTTGGTTTTGAAGCTGAAAAGCAGCAAGTCTTTAAAATTATAAATCGTATAGAAACAACAGCAGGATTTGAAAAAGATAAGTCGTATAAAATATTTATTTTAGGGGCATGTACACCTTTAAAAAAATCTATTTATTCACATTTATATAAAAATGATTCTTATAATGGGGATGGAGGTAGATTATTTAAATGGTCAATAATGGCAGGCTTTCATGCCTTTAATATAGCACCAATAAACATATATACTGGGTATGGATACAAATGGCAGCAAATACAACCTGCACATGACATAGAAACTTTTGGATTAATCAGAAATGAGGTTTTTAAAGCCAAGCCTTGGCCAGATTTGATGGCAGTACAAATTAAAAATGATATTATCTTAGTTGTGCTACA
>JAISBM010000025.1 GCA_031266185.1 Endomicrobium sp.
GGAAGGAGGATGGTCAGGAGAGTTAGGGGTAAGGGGAGATATAGGGAGTTTTGGGATAGATTGTAGTGTGATGAAGTATGGGGGGAGGGAAGAAGGGGTAGAGGGGAAGGTGAGAGTGAGGTATAGTTTTGGTAGGGTTACAAAAGGCTAAGAGGGTCTAAGTATTTTTGTAGGGTAAGTATTAAATAGTTGAGAAAGGGAAGAGGCATGGCAGGGAGGATAAAGGGGGGGGGTGCTGAGGAGGGAATTATTGAAGGGATGTTGTATAACGGAGGGAAGTGGAGATAAGTAGGTTAGGGGAGAAGACAAGAGCAGTGGTGACAGCGATAGTAGAGATAGGGCATATATTTATTGCAAGTGAGGGTAGGGGATATTTTGAGAAGTTTTTGGGAATGCATGGGAAGGGGAATAAGAAAGGAGGAAGTAGAAGGGGTAGTGAGGAGTATAGAGATAAAGGATATGCCGGAAGTAGATGAAGAGATAAGTAGAGGAATAGAAGAGATGGTGAGGAATAAAGATATGAGGATAGAAAATTGAAAGAGATATTAAAGGTATCAGAAGAAGGGAGTGATGTAATATCAGTGTATATAAGTAAAATAGAAAGGCAAGTAGAAGGAAGAGAAGATAAAGAAGAGATAAAGGAAGTGTTAGTAAAAGGGATAATAGAGAGGGTGTTAGTAGCAGAGGTGTTAAGGAGAAAGAATAAGGGTTTAGGGTTAATGGATAAGAAACATGAGATAATATTAGGGAAAGCATTGAGAAAGGGGTATAGAGTATGATAAGGGAGATAAGAGAGGAGTAGAGGAATTTGTGGAGGGGTTAAAAACGGAGAAGGAAGTAGAGGTAAAGTTGAATAAAGAGTTGCCGGAGTTGATGGTAAGGGGGAAAGAGGGGAAAGAGGAAGAAGCGGTAAGGAAGATAATAGAGTTGATACCAGAGATAAGTGAAGGAAAGAGGAAATTAGAGATGAGTGAGGACATGAGGCCAAAGATAGATCTAAGGAGTTATAGTAGTATATTGTCAGCAGCGTAAGATGTGAGGAAGTAAGTTTTAAAATAAAAGGTTAGGTTAGGAAATGATTTATAGGTAGATAGAAGTAAAGTGATAAAGTTAGATATAATTTGGATAAATTAATTGAAAAGTAAATATAATAAGGATATTAAGAAAATGTATAGGAATGGAAAGAGAGGAAAGAGATGAGAAGGGTAATGATGGTAATAGTGATGAGTGGAGTAGGGTATAGAGTAAGAGGAGAAATAGTGGAAGTATCAAGAGGGGAGCAAAGACAATAGTGTTATCAACGACGCCGGTTAATGATAAAGGAATTAGTTTAAAAGGGATAATTTCATATTTTAGTAGTTTTTTATTCAAAAAGTAATAGTGAAGTATTAGCATCAAGTCCAACAATAGAGTCTAGAGGGCATTATGGTAATGTTGGAATAGGGTTAAAAGAGATAAAAGGTAATGAAGTAATTTTAGATGGGAGTGGTAAATGGGCAGGTGTAAAGGTAGGACGTGGGGCATTTTCAGGAAAGGGATTAAGTATAAAAGATGTGACGCTAAAGAGATTTTATCCTTATAGAAATAGACACGGGTGCCTGGTGGGAGAGATGAGAGGAGGAGCAATATATTTAGAGGGGGCAAAGCTTGAAGTGAGTGGGAGAGTAAATTTTGATAGTAATGAAGGAGAGAGAGGAGGAGCAATATATGTAGAGTATTGTTCAGGGTATGCATTATTTGAGATACCTCAGGGACCTTCAACGATAAATTTCAGTAGTGCAGTAGTGAATTTTATAAATAATAAAGCAGGACATGGTTTTTATGGTTTTGGAGGAGCGATATATGCTGATAATAAAGGAGGAGTGATTAATTTTAATGGGTCAAAAATAAATTTTGAAGGAAACAAAGGTGGGAAGGGTGGAGGAATATATGGTGAGGATAATTCTAACATAGTTGTAGAGGATAGTGAGTTAAACTTTATTGATAATGAGGTAAATGGGTATAGAGCGCATGGAGGAGGGATATGTATAGAAAGAGGAACAAGATGGGAAAATATAAATTCGACTATAAATTTTATAGGGAATAAAGCAGGAGGATTAGGAGGAGGGATACGAGCGTTGAAAGCGAGTATAAATATAGTTGGTAGTGAGGTGAATTTTGAAAGGAATGAAGGGATGTTTGGAGGAGGGATATGTGTAGATAAAAGAGATGTGGTGTTTGACGACGACTATAATCACCGTAGCCATAGTAATAATATGCCAACAAGGGTAGTTGTTAGCAATAGTAAGGTGAGATTTAGTGGTAATAGAGCGGAAGCAGGAGGAGGGATGCATGTAGATGAAAGAGGAGAAGTAGTATTTGAGAATAGTGTAATAAGTTTTGAAAACAATGTGGCAAGTAGTAGTGGAGGAGCGATAAGTGTAATAAATTCAAAGGTGAAGATGAAGGGAGAAATAAGGATTATAAATAATGAAGCAGGGATGTGTGGAGGAGGAGTATACGTAGAAGGAGGTGAGGTGGGTATAGATGTTGGTGATAAGGTAGGAGAATTTAGAGGAAATATGGCAAATGGGAAGTCAAATGGGATACATATAGAAGGAAAAGGAGTAGTTAGGTTTGATATAGGAGCAAAAGGAGTGGTGAATATGGATGATGCGATAACAAGTAGAGGGATAGGGGGTATAGTAGATATATGTGGAAAAGGGAAATTTAAGTTGAATAGTAATGAGAAGACAATAATAGAGAAATTAAATATAAAAGATAATATAGAGTTTGATATGGGGAAAGGTGCACAATTAGAAGTAGGAAAGAGTTTGATGGTAGAGGAAGGAGCAAGGTTAAATATAGTAAACGGGGGAACAAATAGAGTAAGTGTAGGTGAGTATGTACAGGAAGGGAAGGTGGATATGGAGGTATTTGGAGGAGGGGAAGGAGAAGAATGGGAAAGAAGTGACCAGATAGTATGTGAAGGGAGGGTGAGATTAGGGGAAAGAAGTAAATTAGAAATAAAAGAGAAAGGGTATTGTAAAGGGAAATCGTACATGTTGATAAGGTACGTGAGCTTAGAAGGGGTATTTGGGGATGTAATAGTGGAAAATCATGAAGTAGAGTATGGATATGAAGGGAAATGGATAGTGTTGTTGCCAAAGGTAGTAGAAGAAATGATAGTGGCTGTGGATAACTTGTGGATAAGTGGGATAACTAATGCAGGCTTGCCTAATATAGGGGTAGTAAATAAAGATGAGTTAAGTAGTAATGAGATAGAAGTAGGGGAGAAGTTGAGTTATTTGTCAGGGTCAGTAGATGAGAAAGATAGAGACAAGAAGGCAGCATTGAGAATATTAAAGGGTTTGGATGCAAAAGAGAAAAAAGAAGCGTTAAGTGAAACTAGTGGATATTTTATAAGTAATGTATTGGTTAGCCAAATGTTAGATAATGGAGATAGAAGTATATATGAGCATGTACAGATGAATGGTGAGTACAAGGAAGGGATATCAAATAAGGTATGGGCAAAAGCGAAAGGGGAAAAGATAGGAATAGATGGTAGTGAAAACTCGCCAGGAAGGTTGGAAGTAAATAAAGGGGAAGTAATAGCAGGGGTAGATATAGTAAGAAAAGAAGAAGTAATGGTGGGAGTGGGGTGTGAGTTTAATAAGGATTGGATAAAGCAGGGAGGGAACGAAGGGGAGGTAAAGAATAATGGAGTTGGTATATATGGAGGAATAAGCAAGGGGAAAATAGATGTAAAGGGAATAGTTATAGGAAGAATAAGCGAATATGAGATAAAAAGGGAGATAAATTTGGGAGTTGAAGAAAAGGCAAAAGGGGATACAAGAGGAATAAAAGGAGAGTTAGATATGGAGGTGGGGTATAGAGTAGGAAATAAAAGAGTAAAGGTAAGGCCGTATGTAGGAGTAAATACAAAGGTGGTAGAGTTAAAAGGGTATAAGGAAGAAGGAGAGTATGCATTGAGGTTGGAAGTGGAGGGGAAAGAATATGTAAGAAGCAGAGCAAGGGCAGGTGTAGAGGTAAAAGGAATGGAGAAAGATTTTGGATGGAATATAGGAGGTGGAGTGAAGTGTGTATTGATAGGTGAGGAGATAGAGATAGGGAGTAGGATAATAGGGACAGAAGTAGAGATGAAGACAAGAGGAGCAGAGGTAGGAGGAGAAGTAGGAGGGATGTATAAAATAACAGAGAGATTGCAAGTATATGCAGAAGTAGGAATGAGAAAAGCAAGCAAATATAGAAATATTGCAGGCAATATGGGTGTAAAATATTCGTTTTAAGTTTCCAACTTATATTTTTTATGTGTTGGTGTAGTTGTATATTGTGGTATTTGTAATAACTTGTATTTCTGTTTCATGTTACAAGATACTACAAAAACTTGACTGATATATAAAAAATAAATAAAATTATTCAATATCAACGTTAGTCTTCGGGGAAGGTGAAAGGCATTTGCCTTATTCCTTACCGGCAGTGATAAAGAGCTTTCTTTTAAGCCTGCGACTCTGCACTTTTGTGTAGACTGAACTAGTGTAAATCTAGTGCCGATGGTGATAGTGATAATAGTGTCATAAAATGATTTTGCGCTATAAATGTGCAGATTTTAATTAACTATTATTGCTTTAGTCCGGATAAAAGAAGATACAATAAACTTGTAAACCCCGAAAATAATATTCTGAGGGTTTTTTGTTTTATGAACAATGAATATATGCAGGTAGCAATAGATCTTGCAAAAAGAGGTAAACATAAAGTTTTTCCTAACCCACAAGTTGGCTGTGTGATAGTCAAAAACAACAAAATTGTTGGTAGGGGTTGGCATGAATATTTTGGTGGAGAGCATGCTGAAATAAACGCTGTTAAAAGTGCAGATCAAAACGCTGAAGGTGCTGATTTGTATGTTACTTTAGAGCCTTGCAATAGTTACGGGAAGCGTCCACCTTGTTCGCTTGCAATTGTAAATGCCAAAATAAAAAGGGTTTTTTATGCTGTTAAAGATAAAAAAAATTTCAATACAAAAAAATTTTTAGAGAAAAATGGTATAGAAGTGTACGAAGGGCTTTTAAAAAAAGAGTCGTCACTTTTAATAAAAAATTATTTGAGACATTTAAAAGCAAGTCCTTTAGTTTCTGTTAAAGCTGCTATGACTTTAGATGGTAAGATAGCTACTGAAAAATATGATTCTAAATGGATAACTTCTAAAGAGTCAAGAAATTTAGTACATAAAATGAGGTCTTTATATGATGCTGTTTTAGTTGGCAAAAACACAGCGCTTAGAGATAATCCATTGCTTACATCACACAATAAGAATTTAAGAAATCCAGTTAGGGTTGTTATAGACCCCAAATTAGAACTACCAAAATTTTATAAGTTGTTTAATAATAAGGCAAGTACAATAATTTTTTATGATAAAAATGTTTCAAAAATTCCAGAGCATTTTAAAAAAAAAGGAATAGTTCTTGTTCCGATAAATATTGAAGCGTCAAAAAGAAATTTTAATTTAATAATTGATAAATTAAATTCTTTTTCAATAAAAAGAATTTTAATAGAAGGTGGCAGTGAGATTATTGCTTCTGCGCTGTTTTCAAAAGTTGTAGACGACATATACTTTTTTGTTGCTCCTAAAATAATAGGTGGAAAATCATCAATACCAGTTGTTGGTGGTCAAGGAGTAAAAAGTATATCTGAAAGTCTAAATATAAAAAAAATACAAGTAAAAAAAATAGGTGTTGATTTTCTTATAAGAGGCAAAATTAATAAATCTAAAGGTTAAAAATGTTTACAGGGTTGATTGAAGATGTTGGTTTAGTAAAAAATATTTTTAGTTCTCAGATAGAAATAACGACACCTTTGAAAGATATAGTAAAAGGTGATAGTGTTGCTGTTAGTGGAGTGTGTTTAACTGCAGTTGCGGTAAAAGTAGATGGTTTTGTTGCTGACTATAGTCCTTATACAGACAAAAATACTACGCTTTCAAAATTAGAAAACGGTTCAAAAGTAAATTTGGAAAGAGCTTTAACATTTTCGTCAAGACTTGGAGGTCACATTGTAAGTGGCCATGTTGATGGTATAGTAAGAATAAAGAATATAAAAAAAATTAACAATTTTTACCAAGTACTTTTTAATTGTAAAGAAAAGTTACTTAAATATATTGTAGAGAAAGGATCTGTGGCAATAGATGGTGTTAGTCTTACAGTATCAAGTGTGGATGATTTTGGTTTTGGAGTTTTTATTATACCTGAAACATTTAGTGGCACAATTTTTAATTTTAAAAAGGCTAATGATGAAGCAAATATAGAAGTGGACATACTTTCAAAATATGTGGAGAAATTTACAAATAAAAATTCAAATAATCTTACAATTGAAATATTAAAAGGGAATGGATTTATTTAGTATGAAAAAGAGACAAACTTTTACGTCGGTAGAGAGTGCAATAAAAGAAATTAAAGCTGGTAAGATGGTAATTGTTGTAGATGACCCAAATAGAGAAAATGAAGGTGATTTGGTTTGTGCAGCGCAAACAATTAGTCCTGAAAAAATTAATTTTATGGCAAAATTTGCAAGAGGTCTTATTTGTGTTCCAATGAAACAGGAAAGGCTTGAAAAACTTAAAATAAATGATATGGTCAATATTTCTAGAGAACAAAAAGGTTGTGTGTTTACTGTATCTGTGGATTATAAAGTTGGTACTACCACAGGCATTTCTGCTTATGATAGGGCTCTAACTGTAAAAAAACTTATAGATAAAACAGCTACCTCAAATGATTTTGCTAAACCAGGGCACATTTTCCCTTTAAGGTATAAAGAAGGTGGTGTTTTAGCGCGTACTGGTCACACTGAAGCTGCTGTGGATTTAGCGCAAATGGCAGGCTTTTATCCAGCTGGTGTACTATGTGAAATAATGAATGATGATGGAACTATGGCAAGAATGCCAGATTTGGGGAAGTTTGCTAAAAAACATAAACTTAAAATTGTAACAGTAGAAGAAATTGTTAGTTATAGGCGTAGTAAGGAAATTGTTGTAAAAGAGGTTGTTAGTGTTAATTTGCCAACAAAATTTGGAGAATTTAAGTTAACTTTGTTTGAGGATTTAATAACAGGAAATTCTCATTTAGCTGTAATAAAAGGTGATGTTAAAGGGAAAGAAAACGTTTTGGTAAGAGTGCATTCTTCATGTGAAACTGGAGATATTTTTCATTCTTTAAGATGTGATTGCGGTCAGCAGTTAGAAAAAGCTTTAACTGCTATAGAACAAGCAGGACAAGGTGTTGTTTTGTATATGCATCAAGAGGGAAGAGGCATGGGACTTGTAAATAAATTGAAAGCTTATGCTCTTCAAGAGCAAGGTATGGACACTGTTGAAGCAAACTTAGCTTTAGGTTTTGCTCCTGATTTAAGAGATTATGGTATAGGAGCGCAAATACTAGCAAGACTTGGCATAAAAAGCATGCACCTTATGACAAATAATCCTAAAAAAATAGTTGGACTTAAAGGGTATGGTTTAAAAATTGCAAAGAGAGTTGCTATTGAGATTAAATCGAATAAGTCTAACATAAAATATTTAAGCGTTAAAAAAGAAAAATTAGGTCATTTGTTGAATATTAATTAACTTCAAATATGTAAGTTTGTAGAATGGGAGAAACAATATGAAAATTATTAATGGTCAATTTAAAGTTGAAGGTAAAAAGTTTGCAATGGTTGTTTCTAGGTTTAATGAGTTTATAACGAGCAAATTAGTCAAAGGGGCAGAAGATATTCTTAAAAGACATGGTGTGTCTGAGAATGACATTTCTTCTTATTGGGTTCCTGGGGCTTTTGAAATTCCAGCTGTAGCAAAAAAGATTGCAGATTCTGCTAATTTTGATGCTGTAATTTGTTTGGGTTGTGTTATAAAAGGAGATACTGTTCATTTTGACTATGTTTGTGCAGAAGTTTCAAAAGGTGTTGCTCTAGTAGGGTTTAATAGCAAAATCCCTGTAATTTTTGGCATTTTAACTACAGATTCTATAGAACAAGCTATAGAACGCGCTGGAACAAAAGCAGGAAACAAGGGTTCTGAAGCTGCAATGAATGCTATAGAAATGGTAAACCTATATTCTCAAATTTAGAATTATTTAAATTTTTCTTTATGTTTGCAACTTAGTTTGCGTTTGTAATTCATAAAGATATTTTGCAATCACAAAAAGATAGGCTTGAGTTTTTACAACCAGTTGTTTAATCGTGTTTATTATCACGATTTTCTAATAACCAATCTAGGGCATTTATTTGCTTAATTCCATTATGGTACATGATAGGATCGTCGTCTAAAGTTAACAAAAACTTTGGGTAATGGTCATTGATATTTCCGAGTTGAAGTTAATTCACGCAATAAAGTTTTTTCATCTCTTAGTGTCAAAGCAACTTGGTAATATTGCACGCCATCACTGTTAAACGCTACAAAATCAACTTCCAAATCATCAATTTTGCCAATATAAACATCATACCCTCTACGCAACAGTTCTAAGTATATTACATTTTCTAAAACTTTCCCATGGTCAAACGCTTTTTTACCTAATAATGAATATCTAATTCCGCAGTCTACAACATAAAATTTTTCATAAAATTTCAGAACAAAGAAAAGCCTTGGGAAAGTTTGCTTATCCGAAGATAGAGGCATGCCGGATGTGCTGGTGATAAGATAACACAAATAATTTCAAATGTAAGTTCAGATATTTAACTGCCCGACCTGGGCTCGAACCAGGAGACTTCTGCTCCAGAGGCAGACGTGTTACCAATTACACCATCGGGCAACTAATGTAAATTTTGCAAAATTATAACAAAAAGAGGTTATGTTGGCAAATTTGATTTCATTTTATATAATGATACAACTGTGTAGGTATATTCTATTGAGAGGAAAACAAAATGCTTGATACTGAAATGATAAAAAGATTGAAATCAGATTTAATTATGTATATGAAGTCTAAAGAATTAGAGAAACTTAATGTTATAAGAGGAATTTTAAACGAAATAAATATTCGTGATATGAAAAATATAAAAATAGATGACAATGAAGTTGTAAGGGTTTTAAGGAGTGAGTTAAAAAAACGTAAAGAATCTATAGAAAGTTTTCAAAAAGCTGGTCGTAATGATTTGGTAGAGAAAGAAAGTAACGAAATACAGCTTATAGAACAATACCTCTCTAAAGAGATTTCTGATGAAGAGTTGTTCAATAAAATTAAAATAGTGTATAGTAAGTCTCAAGATAAAAGTTTTGGCGCAGTTATGAAAGCAGCTATTGCTGCTATAAATGGGCAAGCTGACAGTAAGCATATTTCTCAAATAGTTAAAAAATTATTGAAAATAAATAAAAAATGTTATAATTAACAAGCGCAAAAAAGAAGTTCTATATTAATTACCCAGGGGGCATTTTATTATGGAGCCATCAACAAAAACACCGTCAACTAATACAAAAAAGAAGTGGATTGTTTTGGGAATAATAATTGCCGTAGTAGCCATTTTGGCTGCAGTAGGGCCAGTAATAATAGCTAAATATATGAGGTCTTCCAAATCAATGCAGAATTCTATAACTTCCTCAACAGCAGAATTTATGATTAAAGTTAAAGGTGTAATTAAACAAGATACAGCAAAAAAATTAGTGTATCTAAAAGGTGATAATGACCTTTACTATGTTTTGGTTGGTGATAAACTTGAACAAATCAAAAAAAGTCTAAACAAGAGCGCTACTGTTTTTGGAAATATTTTAGCTCCAGAAGAATTATTAGAAGAAGATGCTGAAAAGACAACTATAGAAGGCAATTCAGTAAGAATGAGGATTAGTGTTGTAAATTTTGAATTGCAAAAATAGGATAGAGTATATAGCATACAATTCTGTTTGTTGATGTTTCCATATTTTTCACATCTTTTATAACAGGTTGTTAAGGGTTTTGTTATAATATGAGTAGGAAGAGGGAGGAGGCAAATTATGAAAAAGATAATTTCTTTATTATCGCTAACTTTCTTAATTTTAAGTAGTGCTAAAATTTATGCCTCTCTTACTTCTACTCAAAATCCGTATAATATAGGTCCTGAAGGCAGAACAGTTGAAGATTTAACTAATTTTGCAAAGCCAAAAGATATGTTTTCTATTCTTCCAAATAAGCCTATACAAGCAACTGACTCTTCAGGAAACAGACAACTTTTCACAACTACAGGTAGTCTTGCTTTAAGCATATCAAAAGATGGAAGTATTACTTTTTCTCTTTCCGGTCAGTCTAGAACTATAGATTCTGAAGGCAATCTTGAAAAAGTAGAAAAAAATATTGTAGGTACAAATGTTGTTGAGGTTAGAAACGAGTTTGGAGAGCTTGTATCATATAAAGAAAAAGGCCTTGGTGGACAAGTTGTAAAAGAGTATGATAAAGATAAAAACCTTACTAAAACATATGTTTATGATGCTTATGGAAAAAGGATGGTAGCTAGTGTTAATGAACTGACTAAAGCAAAGACAGTTTTTGATGATAAAGGTAGAGCTGTTTACGACTTAGATTATGAAGGTAATCGTACAGCCAAATATGAATATGACGAACATAATATGTTAACTAAAAAAATAGATATGTATGGAAATACAACTTACTATGACAAAAATCAAAATCCTGATGTTGTAAAAAATAAAGAAGGCCTGGAAATCAGTAAATATATATATAAAGAAGATAAAGATGGCAATTTGTCTTTAGATAAAACTGAAGATAAAAAAACAGGAGAGACAACTTATTTCAAAGATGGTAAGCAACAATATATAAGAAATCAATCCGGTGCTGTTGTTACTGAATATGGATGGGTTGGGTCAAAGCTAGTGTACTCCTTTAATAAATTAAACAATGAGACAACTTGGTATGATATTGATGGGAAAGCCTTATATGTTGCAATTAATGACACGATAATAAGTAAAAACTTGTACTATAAAAGTCAACTGGTTGGCTTATGGGATAAGAGAACTAATGAGGTTACAATATTTAAAAATGAAAGAAGAGAATTAACTTTAAAAATTGATGATGGTGTAGAACCTACCGGTGAAATGATTAAAGCGTGGGTTGACGCTGGACTTGTAGATCAAAAGTATCTTACAGGGTTAATGTAGAGCAATTGAAAAGCTAAAAGATTATAAAAAATTGTTGTTCTAGGTTTTAATCTACAATTTATTTTTCACCTTACTTGGCTGGCTGTAACATATATATATTATTCTGCTTCTAATTCCATATCTAAGTCTTTTACCATTTGTCTGTCTGTAATAATATCCCTGCCAGTTGTTGTAAGGTACCCTCCAGTCATCATTCCGTTTGCGCCTGCTTGGAAAATCCACGACTGCAGATCTCTTAAATGCATTTCTCTTCCACCGCAAACCATAATGTCAGGAGTTTGTAAGATTATTCTATAAATTGCTATTGTTTTTAAAATTTCTATGGGGTGCATTACAGGCAAATGTTCCAAAGCTAGGCCTTTTATAGGCATAAAAAAGTTCATTGGAACACTATCTGAGCCTATTTCTTTTAATGTGAATGCTAAATCTATTCTATCTTTTAAACTTTCACCTATTCCAAAAAGGCCTCCCGAACAAATCTCGAATCCGAAATTTTTAGCTCTTTTTATAGTATCAACCCTTTCTTTGTAGCTGTGAGTAGAACAAATATTTGGATAGAAATTTTCTGATGTCTCAAGATTGTGATGCATTTTTTTTATTCCAGCCTCTTTGAGTTTTTTAAAACTTTCATCAGAAATTCTTCCTATAGATACTCCTAAGTGGGACACTTTTTTATGCTCTTTAAACATTTCACAAAGTTTTTCAATTTCATTATCATTTAGGGAATTTCCGCTAGAAACTATTCCAAAACATCCAACATCATCTAAAGCTTTTGTTGAAATCTCTTTTATTTTCTCAGTGTCAACAAGAGGGTACACTTTCACCTCAGTTTTGTTAAATGCAGACTGCGCACAAAATTTACAATTTTCACTACATTGCCCAGACTTTGCATTAATAATAGAACATACTTTTACTTTGTTTCCCTTATATTTTTTGCGGATTTTTGATGAAACTAAAAACAAGTCTTCAATATCTAGATCAAAAAGTCTCAAAGCTTCATCTTTTGTTATTTGTTTTCTGTCAAGTAACTCTAATACCAAACCGTCCATTTATAAATCTCCTAATCTATGCTAAAAAGTCAAAATATATGTATTATCTTACTGTATTTGTAATAACTACCTCAAATAATAATTAATAATCATATGTTGCTTACGAATAAAGTTTCTTGCGAAAAACAGCTTCAAAAATCACAGCAAAAAACACCTTAGCCACGAGTAAAATGTGACATAACAAATTCAACGCTAACGTTTACTAAACCGAACAAGATTTTCGCTTTCATGGAAACCCACCTATTTCATTTATAATCTAGTAGCTTGATGTGACAACTACTAGTCTATAACTTTTTACAAAAAACATTTTAAACTAAATTTCTATTTTAATTTTAACAGTTTTAGACTTAACTATAGACTTTGTCGCATTAATCTGTTTTAGAGCCGCTTCAATATTTTCACGACAAGTCTCGTGAGTAATTATAATAATTCTAGCATAATCATTACCACTAATATCAGGCTGTGACAAACTGGCAATAGATACTTTATGCTTACCAAGCATTCCTGAAATTTTTGCTAAAACACCAGATTTATCTAACACAGAAAATCTTAAATAGTAAGATGCCTTGCTCTTACCTGCTGGCAAAATTTTTATTTTTTTCTTTTTAGCATAAATTACATCTGGCACTATCCCTGCAGTGTTAGTAATGATAAATTTTGAAACATTTATAATATCAGAAACTACAGCACTAGCTGCTGGTTGTTGCCCTGCACCTTTCCCATAGAACAAAACGTCTCCAGAATCTTTTCCGGTTATCATTACTGCATTGTATTCATTTTCTACAGTTGCAAAAGCGTTTGCGTGATTTACTAAGCATGGCTGTACAGACAAATCTATACCATTTTTTGTTTTTTGCGCACAGCCGATAAGTTTTATATCGTACCCAAAATCTCTTGTGATTAATACGTCTTCTATACTTAAATCTACAATTCCCTTAACAGAAATATCTTTAACTTTTATCCAACCACCCCAAGCAAGTGAAGATAAAATTGCAAGTTTGTTTGCAGTATCTATACCGTTTACATCAAAAGAAGGATCAGCTTCTGCAAATCCTGCAACTTGTGCATTTTTCAAAGCAGTTTCATACGAAACTCCATTTTTTGTCATTTCACTTAAAATGTAATTTGTAGTTCCATTTAGAATACCTTTAATTTCTAAAATTTCTTCAGATGCAAGTCCTTCGCTTAAACCTTGTACTACAGGTATTACGCCACCTACAGATGCTTCGTAATATATTGACTTTTGACAGTCTTGAGCTGTTGTAAAAATTTGGTTCCAGTATTTTGCAAGTACTGCTTTGTTTGCGGTTACAACATTTTTACCGGTTTTCAAAGACTCTATTATTATTGTTCTTGCTGGCTCATATCCACCAATAAGTTCAACTATTAAATCTATTTCAGGGTCTTTTATAATATCTTTGAAATTTTTAACATAAAGTTCTGGTTTGTCTGTTGGGTTTAAATCGCAAATAGATTTTATACATATAGGTTTGCCGACTTTTCTTAAAGCTATCTTTTTGTTTTCTTCTAAAATTTTTACTACACCCTTCCCTACAGTTCCATACCCTATTAAGCCTATATTGATAAACTTTTTTTTCATAAATTCCTTTAAGTTATTCTTTATAATTTCTTGTAAATTTTCCTATACGAAGTAACGCATCGTGAAATCTTTTATCATGCGTTACTAAAGCCATTCTTATGTATCCTTCCCCATGTTTACCAAAACCAATTCCAGGAGATACAACAACCCCCGTATCTCTTACTAATTTTTTTGCAATATTTAAAGACCCTTCTTTAAGCATTTTATCTGGAAGTTTTGCCCAAACGTACATTGTGCCTTTTGTGGGACTCACATTCCACCCAAATTTTTGCAGACCAAAAACCATCTTTTTCATTCTTCTTTCGTATGTTTTTGAAAGTTCTTGTACATAACTTTGAGGGCCATTTAACGCTGCAACTCCTGCAAGTTGTATAAACATTGGAGCACCATAATCTAAAAATGATTTAAATTTTTCTAAAGGATAAAGTAATTGTCCTGCTCCACAAACCCAACCAAGCCTCCATCCTGCCATATTAAACGTTTTTGAAAATGAATGAAACTCTAAAGCAACATCTTTTGCTTCCGGAAATTCAAAAATAGAAGGAGCACAATAATCGCCAAAAGTAAGTTCTGAGTAGGCATTGTCTGAAACTAACAAAATGTTATATTTTTTACAAAACTTTATTGCCTCTTTCCAAAAATTGTTATCTTCTACTACAGCTGCGGTAGGGTTGTTTGGATAGTTTAAAAACATTATTTTTGATTTTTTAGCAACACTTTCTGGAATTTTTGTAAAGTCAGGTAAAAAGTTATTTTTTTCTAAAAGTGGCATAAAATGTATTTTTGCACCAACTAAAGATACGCCATTAAAATGTACAGGGTATGCTGGATCACATACTAAGACGTAATCTCCAGGGTTTAAGTAAGACATACACAAGTGAGCTATACCTTCTTTAGAACCTATTAATGAAAGAACTTCGTTTTCTGGGTTAAGTTCTACACCAAAACGACGAACCATCCACTCTCTTATTGCTTTTCTAAACTTGGGCATTCCTTTAGCTTGAGGATATTTGTGGGTATTTTTATGATGTTTTATTGTGTCACACAATCTTTCAATAATATGGTTTGGAGTCGGCGAGTCTGGATTTCCCATTCCAAGGTCTATAACATCTATATTTTTATCATACGCTTCTTTTTTCAATTGATTAATTTTTGTAAAAAGGTAGGGTGGTAATTTTGCTAAATTTTTGGAAGGTTTTATGTTTATCATGGTATTTAAATTTTTTTTATAGTTTATTTATATAATTTTTCTAAGAGTGGTAGTAGGTTTAAAAGACACTTTTTTCCCAGGAGGGATTGGTATTATTTCTCCTGTTTTAGGATTACGCCCTAGCCTTTTTTTTCGGGATTTTGCCCTAAAAGAACCAAGACCAGACAAAGAAATTACTTCTTCACTTTGTAAAGACGTTTGAATTACTTTAACTAAAGCTTTAATTGCTTTGTTTACATCTCCTTTAGTTAAACCAGAGACATCAGCCACCTTCTTTATTATGTCACGTTTTTTCATCAGAAGGTCCCCCCAAATAGGCAACTGAATTTTATAAAACACATTCATTTTATAATAAATTTATGCGATAAAGTCAACCAAACTTAGGTACAAGCTTGTGTGGCATATTTTATAAAGTCTATAATAGTTTAGAACCTTATCTAAACTACCTCACAGAGAGAGGCCTTTATTTGAGAATTTTTAGTTAAATTATGCAAATCGCTCTTAAAATTCTATATTTTTTACAAGCTGACATTTTATATTTTCCCGATGGTTTCAAACCCTTTCTTTTGGTCTTTAATAGCAATTTTATCACTGTCCCGCTACACCCCAAATTTTAGAAAAGTGCCTAGTTTAAAAACAATAAACGAGCAGATCCAAGCTAAAAAGGTGTTTCCTAATACCATTCCTAAAAGCCATTTATAACTAGAGCCTGTTTCTTTGAAAAAAACTATTACAGAAGCTATACATGGCATGTAGATTAAACAAAATATTAAAAAGGTTATACCTTTTAACGGTGACCAGCTTTTATCATTTTTGATTTTATTTTTTAAAGATTTTTCTTGATTGTTGTTTTCTTCTATAGAATAAATTGTTCCTAATGTACTAACTATTACTTCTTTTGCTGCAAATCCTGATATTAAAGCTATAGCTCTATTCTTGTCCATTCCTATAGGTTTAAAAATAGGTTCAAGAAAAGTGCCTACCCTACCTGCAAAACTATAATCTATTTGTGAAACAAATTTAACATTGTTATCTATATTTTTATCTGTGGGTACCTTGGGATAGGCAAATGCTGCCCAAATTAATATTGATATAAAAAGTATTATAGTGCCCGCTTTTTTAACATATAGCCAGCCACGTTCCCACATTTTTAAGCATAGCCCTTTTAATGTTGTAATGTGGTATGGTGGAAGTTCTATAACAAAATGAGAAGTTTCATTTAACAAGATTGTTTTGCTAAGTATTTTGGCAACACTTAAAGCTATAATGATACTTAAGATATACATTACAAACATTGTAAATGTTTGATGTTTTGTAGGCAAAAATGCTCCAATGATTAAAGCAAATACGGGTAGTTTTGCTCCACATATCATAAATGGAACTATAAATATTGTTATTAGTCTATCTTTATTAGAATCCAAACTCCTTGCAGATAAAATGCCTGGCACAGCGCATCCATTTGTCGAAAGCATTAATGGCAAAAAAGATTTACCGCTAAGTCCAAACCGGCTCATAATTTTGTCCATTACAAATGTGGCTCTAGCCATATATCCAGAATCTTCAAAAAAAGCAATTGCAAAAAACATAAATAAAACAAGTGGAAAAAATTTTAACACTGATCCAACCCCACTAATTATACCGTCAACAATTAAAGATTTTAATTGCCCAGATGGAAGAATGCTTGCTACTATATTTGCAAGCCATTTAAAAAACATATCAAAAATATTAACTAAAGGACCAGAAAAAGTAAACGTAAATTTAAAAATCAGATACATTACTAAAGCAAAAACTGGAATAGCAAAATATTTGTTTAATACAAAAGTATCTATAATTTCTGTTATATCTGTTTTATTTTCAGCTGTATTTTTAAGGACTGTTTTGATAATAGAACTTACAAAACCATAACGTATGTCTACTATTATAACGCCAGGTGCTTGATTAAAGTGTTCTTTTATATGTTTTATACTTTTTTGAAGTTGCTGTAAAATTTTATCTTTATCTTGCGTGGTTTCAACTAGTTTTAATGTCTGAGTATCATTTTCTAAAAGCTTTAAAGAAATCCAATTTTTAGGGAATAAAGAAAATTCAGGATTTGCTTGTATAAGAGGTTCTAGTTTATTTATTTCTTCTTTCATTACATCTGCGTAGTCAACTTTGGCTCTTGTTTGTTTTTGTATGCTATTGTTTTCAAAAGTAGTTATAATTGAATTCAATATATTAGTTATTCCAATATTTTTACTTGCAATGGTACTAAGAACAGGCACACCTAAAAGATTTTCCATTTTAATTTTATCTATGTCTTTACTTTTAGATTTTAAAATGTCTATCATGTTTAATACAATTATGATAGTAGAGGAAAATTCTGTAAGTTGGGAAAATAAGTATAAGTTGCGTTCAAGGTTTGAAGAATCGATAATGTTAATAATAATGTCAGGCTTTTGGTATATTAAAAAATCTTTTGTTACTGTTTCGTCCTTAGAATATGCTGACAGACTATAAATTCCAGGCAAATCTATAAAAGTTATATTATAATCACTGTATTTTATAGTATCTTCTTTTTTTTCTACAGTCACACCAGGATAGTTGCCGACATTTTGGTTTGATCCTGTTAAACTATTAAAAATTGTTGACTTGCCACTGTTTGGGTTACCAACAAGGGCTACACTTATACTTTTGTTTTCGGCCATATATGATGATTCCTTTCTACTAAAATCTTATCTGCTATTTTATTGCTTAAAACTATTTTTGAACCTTTAATTTTTAATAATAGGCTACCTTTTTCTCCAGTATTTTTAATGACTCTTAACCTTATTCCTGGTATAAAACCTATTTCTAGTAGTCTGTGATTGAGCCCTTTGTCATTGTTATTTGACGAAGCAAATTTGTATACTCCAGGAACTGCAGTACTTAGTTTAATGCTAGGATTATTTTGAAAAATTAAATTAAATTTTTCAAACCTTTTGTGATGTTTTTCTGTCCAATGTCTATGCCAATGACTATACATGTGTTTTATAAATCTTTTATGTCTGTGGTGTTTGTGGTCTGTAGAAAACCAGGTCCAACTGTTATTTTTTAAATTCTTGTAAATATTTAACCATTTGCTTGCTATAGAATCAATATCAAAAATTTTTGCCCTGTTTAAATTTTTGTTACCTAGTTCTTTACGTTTTTCATTTGTAAGAGAATACATGTACTTCATTTTTTTGTAAAGTGCAAAAGAATCTTTTATTGGCACAATAAACTCATCATTATTAAGTACTTCTCTTATCCCTCCAGCATTTGTTGCTATCACAGGTAAAGCACATGCCATTGATTCTACTATGACAAGCCCAAACCCTTCCCAAGCAGAACTAAGCACAAAACAATCTGCACAATTGTAATAATCGTACACATTATTTTTATTTCCAGCAAAGATAACATAGTCTTTAACATTTTTTTGTAAAACAAAATTTTTTAGCTCTTTTTCAAATTCTCCAGTCCCTATTATCATTAGTTTTACGTTTTTATACTCTTTGCAAAGTAAAGAAAAAGCTTCTATAAGATTTTTTTGATCCTTTGCTAAAGTTAGTCTTCCTACGTTTAAAAAAAGAAATTCGTTATCAGTAATAGTGTAGGGTTTTCTCATGTCTTTACGTATGTTGTTTGGGTAAAATTTTTTTAAATCTATACCATTATACATGTGTATACTTTTATTATTGCTAAAAGCTTTTTGTCTTATAAAAAATTCTGTTGCTTCTTTTGAGACATTTGTATTTAGGTCTGACAAAAAATCTGTAATGCGGTATAGACGAAGGAAGATACCAATTCCGATTATTTTACTGTGTTCACTACAAATTAAACAAGGAAACTTATAAAAAACACGTAATATTCTAGAAAAAATGTTTGCATGAAACATTTGACCATGCACGATGTCTGGAGAAAAATTTTTTAAAATTGTTTTTGCATAAAATAGAACTTTTATAAAGTTAATAGGACTTTTTGTCATATTCAATCCTATAACTTGTACAGATTTGTCAATCTTGTCTTGATTAGAATTTTTGCCTGTAAGATATAAAATTAAAACTTCATTTTGCATACGCGACATGTGATTTGCAATATCAATAGTAACAATCTCAGCTCCACCAACACCCATGCTGGTGATTATATATGCTATTTTCATATACTGCCTTTAAATTTATTTTCCTAATAATTTTATCATTTTATTAACAAATCAAGTATATTAAATTAGGTAGAAAATTGTTGTAATGACAAATGTATAAAATATAGGAGAGTTTTAATTTTTTTAAGAATTAAACTAAACGAATTCCTGTTTTTATTATCTCGTTTACAAGAGAATCAGTTTTTTTAAAATCTTTAGATAAAAAAGGATGGGGTTCTATCATTGCATCAATTTCTCTGCGTAATCTCATTAGTTTTAACATGTTATCCATTTGGTTTTTTGAGAAATCATCGCTAACGATAGCGATATCTATATCACTGTCAAGATGATTAGTTTTTTTTGCATATGATCCAAACAAATATACTCGTTTTACATGCATATTTTTTTTAACAAGTTTTGCAAATTTTAAAGCTTTTAATTTAGCTATTGAGAAATCAGATTTTTTAGCCATTTTCTTATTTCCTTAATTTCTTCAATCCATTTTTCTACTACAAGATGCCCAACAAACAATGCCCACTGATAATGTTTACTTTTAAACATATCTTCCATTGTTTTAAAATCTAAATCAGCTTGCTTTTTCCAATGATTTATGAGTTCTTGTTTAACCATAGTTTAAGTTTGGAAAATATAAATTATTTTATCAATTGAATATATTTTGAAGTATCTTAAAATATATTATAATTAGTAATAAAATCGTTTGAGGTGGTTGTTTATGAACAAGTTAAATTTGAGAATATCTTATGCTGACACTGACCAAATGGGAATGGTATATTATGCAAACTATTTAAGATATTTTGAAAGAGGCAGAACAGAACTCCTTAGAGAAATTGGCATTAATTATAAAGAACTAGAAGAAAAAGAATTTTATCTTCCAGTATTAACTGCAGAATGCAAATATATTTCTCCAGCAAAATATGATGATGTAATTATTGTTGAAACAAGAATACATGAAATAACAGCAGCAAGTATTACATGTTATTATGAAGTTAAGTTAGATGAAAAGCTTTTAGTTATAGGTAAAACTAAACATGCTTTTGTAAATAAAGATTTAAAGCCTGTAAGGATTCCAAGAGATATTAAAGAAATATTGGAAAAACATCTTGGATATTAAAAAAGATGTAGATGCCTACTTTATGGCTCAAGCTTTAAAAGAGGCTTACAAGGCTTATAAGTGTAATGAGGTGCCTGTAGGGGCTGTAATAGTTAAGAATGGAAAGATAGTATCTAGAGGGTTTAATAAATGTATTTCTACGTTAGATCCTACAGCTCATGCTGAAATTGTTGCTTTAAGAAAAGCTGCAAAAAAGTTACAAAATTATCGTTTGAATGATTGTTGTATATATGTTACAATTGAGCCGTGTGTTATGTGTGCTGGAGCTCTAGTAAACGCTAGAATTAAAAAGATTGTTTTTGGTGCAATTGACATAAAGGCAGGTGCTTGTAAAAGTGTTTTTAAAATAGCTAATAATAAAAAACTTAATCACCAGGCAGAAATTGTCGGTGGTAAAGAACAATACTTAAGTTTAGAATGTGCAAATATTTTATGCGATTTTTTTAAGACAAGAAGAAATAAATAATATTTTGGGGGTGAACAGGGTTCGACGGGAGTGGTATAAATAATGACAGCAGGTCGGAGTTGGTCGATGGCTCCGTAAAAATCGACCGAAAAATAAACAACGATAAATTCGTTCCAATGCAAAGCGTTAAACCTTTTATGGGTTTTGGCGCAATGCCAATAGCTGCTTAATGTAGCTTCGTTTTACTTCTGACACCTGCTATGAAGATAAAATGACAAGAGCAGGTTAGTTTTAAGTGGCTTGTACCGTCAGCTTAAAATAAAAATTAAACGGTGCTGGTTTATAGCATAGTTCTGTTCGGAAATAGTGCTATAAACGAGAAATAATTCCGAACTAAACCTGTAGTGGTCTTATTTAAACATTTTCGGACGCGGGTTCAATTCCCGCCACCTCCACCATTTTTATATTTGTTGACAAGTTTTTCTGTTACTAATATACTCACACTTTATTTGTCTGTTAATTTTTAGATAAAATGGGGACAAATTTGCTGAAAACAAGAACGCTTTATAAAAAATGTATTTTTGTTTTTACAGTATTATCTCTAATATGTCTATCTTATAAATCTGTATATTGTGAAGATGCATTTCTTGTTAAATGTATGAAAATTGCAGAATCTCGCGACCCCAAATTAATGGCTGCACATGAACAGGTTCAGCTTTCTAGGTCAAGAACTATTCGTGCAGCAAGGGCACTTTTCCCGCAAGTCATGATTCAACATACAAACTCCAAAGGTAAAACTGCAACGGCTTCAGCGGTTAGCGGTTATGAATATATTGGAGAATCTTATGGAGTAAAAGCTGCCCAAGCTTTATATGAGGGCTATAGAACTAGAGGTTCTTATGAATACGAGTCTATGATGGTTACTGCTTCTAAGTATAATTACACAAAAACTCGTGAAGAGTTGTTTTCAAAAATAAAGTTAGCTTATTATGAATACTTAACATTAAAAAGAGAGTCTCAAACTTTAGGCAAAGCACACGAAATAGTTGTTGGACTGTTTGATAAGGTTAAAAAAGAATATAAAGCAAGAGCTATTTCACAGTTAGACTTATTAGAAGCAGAAAATTTTAAAGATAGAATAACAGACATGTATGAAGCGGCCAAAATAAATTATGGTTTTTCAATAAAGAAACTTGTAAGTCTTGTTGGTATTATAGATATAAAAGATGTAAACGTCCAACCATTAGATATGCTGTCAGATAATGTGCCTGAAATTTCGTTTACCTTAGATAGCTTAATGGACCTTGTTTTAACTAACAATTTAGATGTTCAGACAGCAAAAATTCAAGCAGAAATGGCTGAGATGAAAATAAAAATAAACCGTTCTAAAGTTATTCCTAAATTCTATATTGAAGGTTTTTATGGTAGAAGCGGAGAAGCTTTTACTACACAACCTCTTGATCTAACAACTTCTTGGAATGTTGTTGGTAAGCTTTCTTGGGGTTTGTGGGGCAACTCTTTAGAGGCTAGTTATACGCAAGACAAAACTGATCCAAAAACGATAATCGATGCTAGTAAGAGGATAGATACTCAAACTCAAGATATAAAGTTTTCTTTGTTAGACGATTTGGGATATTTTGTTGAATCAAAGGAAAGTGATGTTAGTTTTAACCAAACAAATGCAGATTATGTTGAAACTTTAAAAACTAAAAGACTTGATACAGAAAAAGCATATAATGACTATTTAAATTCTTTAAATAATGCAAGAACTTTAAAAAAAGAAATAGCTTTAAGAGAAAGAAAGCTTGCGTTAATGAAAAAGAAAAATGCACTTTACGAAGTGCAAACTGTAAGTCTAATGGAAGAGGCTTGGAAATATGCAGAAGCTATAGCTTCTTACGCTAAAGCAACTTATCAAAATTATGCATCTGTAACTGAAATGGAAAAGCTTACATTAACACCTTTAAGGTAATAGAGGGAGGATAAATTGGAAAAGTTAAAGTATTATTTTTATCTCATTATAGATAATGTTACTTTGTTTTTTGAGAAATTATTAGTTAAGTATCCAATTTTTAAAACTAAGAGAAATATTTACATTGTTGTTATAAGTTTAATTGTGTTATCTGTACTTCTTTGTACATATCTGTTATTTTTTAAGAAAAACAAAAAACAAGAACAAACACAAAACTTGATACAAGTTAAAGTAATGAATGTAGTCAAAAGAGATTTTAACGATGAGTATAATGTTATGGGGTCAATAAAAGGCGCTGTTGAAAATGATATGCGTTTTGAAATAGATGGCAGAATTGCAGCATATAACTTTAAAGAAGGTGACAAAATTGTACAAGGTGAAAATATTTGCTCTTTAGACCCAAAAGATGCCATGGCAAAAGTAGCTTATGCTAAAAGTAAATATAAAAGCGATGAATCTGCTTATTTTTCAGCCAAAGAAAAATATAAAGTATACGAAGACTTATATAAGATGAAAGCTCTTTCAGCAAGCAAACTTTCAGAAACTAAATTTGAAATAGAATCTTCTGAGCTTAGGGCAAAAGCAGCAAAATCAGAGCTGGACCTTGCTGAATTAACTTTAAAAAAGACAAATCTTATTGCTCCAAGCGACGGAATTTTAGCAGAAATTATTGTAAAACCAGGTGAGTATATTACTCAGCAAGACGTTGTGTGTAAATTTATAAGTGAGCAAGGTACAAATTTTGAAGTTGACGTTCCAGAAAAAGATGTAAAAAAAATGAAAATAGGTCAGAAGGTTAAAATAAGAAGTGATGCGTATGTAGATAAAGAGTTTGAAGGTCAAATTATAGAAATTGCGCCTATTGTTAAAGAAAGGACAAGAACATCAAATATTAAGATTAGTGTGGTAAATGATGATAAGCTTTTGCGTTCTGGTATGTTTGCAAGGGGAACTATTTTTATAAAAGAACTAAAAGATGTAGTGTTAGTGCCTACAGATAGTATAATTTCTTTAAATGACACAACGTTTTTAATACCTGTAGTTGTTCCAGACTCAGTTCCTTTTGAAGGGACAGTTCAAATGAGACCTTGTGTTATAGGAGATAAAGTTGGGGAACAAACTGTTGTACTGCAAGGTCTTAATATGGAAGATCTTATTGTTGTAGAAACACAAGGACAACTTTCTGATGGCATAAAAGTTAAATTTCAAACTGTCGAGCAAGATGAGGATGTACATCTTTCTGAGTAAGCTCAACATTATTTTTCAAGATACAATAAAGAATGTATGATTGATATAGGAATAAAAAAGCCAATAACTACTTTAATGATGGTTTTTGCGCTGATAATGTTCTCGTCAGTTATGGCTACTAGGATTCCTGTTGAGTTAAATCCTAGTGCCAAAGCGGGAATGATTAGCGTTATTACGCGTCTTAGAGGTGGCATTGCTTCCAGTGAAGTAGAAAAAAACGTAACTCGTCCTTTAGAAGAGGTATTTTCTGAGCTTGGTGGTTTGAGCGAAATGGTTTCTTCTTCAAAGGAGTCAGAATCTAATATTATGATGACTTTTCATCATAATATAGATGTGGATTTTGTTGTTATAGATATACGTGAAAAAATTGCCTTAGTAAAACACTTGCTTCCAAAAGAAACCGAGAAACCAATAATTGCAAAGTTTGAACAATCAGATTCTCCAATAATTATTATGGCTATGAGTTCAAAAAAGTTTTCTACTGAAGAGCTTAGAAATTTAGCCGAAAAAACTATAAAAGAGAGAGTAATGAGAGTTTCTGGAGTGGCAAATATTGAAATTGGCGGCGGCAGAGAAAGGAAACTTTTAATAAACATAGACAATCCTAAACTAATAGCTTATAATCTTCCCATTCTTGAAGTTATACAGAAGATAAGTCTTTCAAATATATCAATATCAGCAGGTTCGATAGATCAAGACAACAGAAGTTTCGTAATTAGAGCTACTGGAGAGTATAATAATGTTGATGAAATAGCAAATACAGGTATTACAATTACTCCTTCTGGTTCAATAATAAAAATAAAAGACATAGGTACGGTTAAAGATTCTTTTTATGAGACAACATCATTTTCTAGGCTTAATATGCAAGCTGTAGTATCTTTATATATTCAAAAAGAATCAGCAGCAAACACTATGAGCACTGCTAACGAAGCTGTAAAAGTTATAGATAAACTAAGAGGTGAAATAGATCCAGGCATTGTTTTGACTGTTGTAAAAAATGATGCAGATTACATAGGGAAAGCAATTTATTCTCTTTGCGAAGCTTTAGTAGTTGGGGCAATATTACTTGCAGGAATATTATTTTTATTTATGAAAAATATTAGAAATGTAATAATAGTTGCTACAACTTTACCCTTAAGTCTTTTTATGTCAATAGTTCTTATGCATCTTACAAATCAGACTTTTAATGTTATGACTTTAAGCGGCCTTGCTATGGGTATGGCAAATGTTATGGACAATGCTATTGTTGTAATAGAAAATATTTCTTTTCATTACCATAGGAAAACTTATAAGACTAAAGAGGAGCTTGTTGTTAAAGGGACTGCAGAACTTTGGCAACCAATTTTTGCTTCAACGGTTACTACTATAGTGGTATTTTTACCTTTGGTGTTTTTGGATCCAGAAATAAGGCAGCTTTATATGCCTTTTGGTTTAACAATTACGTTTGCATTAATAGCGTCTTTAGTAAGTACAATGATATTTGTTCCTCCTCAAATTTATAGATATCAGAATAATTTTGAGTTAGAGTTTCAAACTTGGTACGTAAAGATCCAACATGCATATATCAAAATATTAAAATTTGTTTTTAAGAGACAAACTTTTGTTTGGTTGTTAGTGTTTGTATGTTTTTTGTTTTCTATGAAAATCCTTCAAAGTAGAGACTCTGAATTTATGGATTCTGGCAATATAGATATGTTTAGAATAGGTATACAATTTCCACCTGCTACACGTATAGAAGTTTCAAATGAAATAGTAAAGAAAATGGAAACGAAGTTACTATCTTTTAAGGATGATGTAAAAAGAGTTTCTTCTAAAGTAGAAAAATTACATACGTTTATAGAAGTCACAGTTTACAAAGAAGCAGAACGTTTTAAAAATGAATTTCGTAAATTTTTTGGAGATTATTCTCCAGCATTTGTTTATTACCAAGACTCAAACACTTCAGGTAGTAAAGAAATGTTTATAGATTTTTTTGGTCAAGACTACGATACTTTAAAACAACTTGCGTTTTCTTCGTCTGGGAAATTACAACAAGTTAAAGGACTTACAGATGTTAAGGTAAGAATGAGAGAAGATGAACCGGAGTTTAATCTTTTTGTAGATCATCATAAATTAGCTTTGTTTGGGTTAGATGTAAATAGTTTTGGAAATACATTGCATGCCAATCTTAGAGGTTTAATAGCTACACAATATAGGAAAGATGGAGACCAAATAGAAACTATAGCAAGACTTAAACCTGGTAGTGTAAAAAATATAAACGACGTGTTATTCTTACCTATTATTAATGCGAAAAGAGAAGTTGTTCGTGTTGGGCAAGTTGCAACAGCTCAACAAGTTAAATCTACTCAAGAAATTTGGCATAAAAATAAAAGGCGTTTTATACAATTGAGTGCAAATAGAGCTAAAATAGGTTTGACAACAGCAGCTAAGGGCATTAATCAAGCGTTAAAAGATATGAGTTTTCCTAAAGACTATTCTTTTAATCTTTCAGGCGATTACGAAAAAACAGTTAATAGTCAGGGGCAATTTATTTTAGCGATTGCTCTAACTGTTATTTTGATATTTTTTGTTCTAGCATCTATTTTTGAATCTTATAAACAGCCGTTTCTTACTATGTGTGCTTTACCTTTAAGTGTAATAGGAGTTGCATTTTCTCTATGGGCTTTTAGAAAGCCAATAAGTTTGGGAGTTTATATTGGTGTAATGATTTTATTTGGCTCTATTGTTTATGGATCCATTATTATTATAGATAAAATTAATAAAAGAAGAATTGGTAGGACAAACATATTGAGAGTAATTTTTGAATCTTGTAAAGAAAGATTAAGACCAGAACTTATAACATTTTTAATGAAGACTTTAGGCCTTTTACCTATGGTTTTAAGCAAAGATGATGCAGCGTCAATGTGGAGGTCCTTGTCTCTAACAGTTCTTTTTGGGACTCTTACTGGCACTATGCTTACACTTTTAATTATTCCAACTGCTTATTACCTTATGGAAAATCCAAGGAAGAGTTTTCGTGGTATGTTAAACAGTTTAAAGTTTTTGAAGAAGTTTGCTATGCCTATAACAAACAATTTTTTTAGTTTGTTAAGTAAAAAGAAACAACTTAGAATTCCAGGGATTGTTAAGAAAAAAACTGATGGTCCAAAACCGTCGAAATTAAAAATTTAAATAAAAAATTTTGAGGAAACATTATGAGTATAATGAGAATGTCTGTAGACAGGCCCGTTACAACAATTATGCTATTTTTGTCTATTGGCCTTTTAGGTATAATTTCTTATACAAGAATACCTCAAGAATTGTTCCCGTCTATGGAATATCCTCAGATAACTATTATTACAAAATATGATGGTGCTGGTCCTGAAGAAGCAGAAAAGTTAATTAGCAAAATGATGGAAGAAACTGCAGGTACTGTAAAAGATATAAAAAGAGTTTCTTCTAATTCTAAAGAAGGAGTGTCTATAGTTACATGCGAATTCCGTTGGGGTACAAATATGGATTTTGCTGCTATGGATGTACGTGAAAAAATAGACTTGATAAAAGAAAGCTTACCAAAGGATGCTTTAGAGCCTATAGTTTTAAAGTATAATCCAACGCAAGTTGAGGCTATTATGCTTTCTGTGAGCTATAAAAATGGCGACTCTTCAGATATGAAAATGGCTGAATTAAGAAGAATGGCAAAAAAAAACATTAAAGATGAACTTGAACGTATTGAAGGTGTTGCTAAAGTTGAGCTTAGGGGTGGAGAAGAAAAGGAAATTTTAATTGAAATAGACAAAGGAAGGTTGCTTGCAAATCAAGTTTCTATAACAGATATTATTACGTCGTTAGAAAATGCTAATATAACTTACCCTGCAGGAATAATTAAAGAAGGGAAACACGAGTATTTAGTAAAAACAGTTGGTGAATTCCAAACCGTAGATGATATCGCTAATATGTCTTTTTCTAAAACAGATAACAATATAGATAGAGCTAGAAGTTCTAAGAGAATTAAAAATGAAGTTCAAAATTCTGGCAGTAAGGTGGTTTTTTTAAAAGATGTTGCAGAAGTTAAAGAAGCTTTAAGAGATAGAAAGGGATACTCTCGTTATGATAGTAAAGAAAATATTTCAGTGGGTATTTATCAACAGTCAGGATCGAACTTGATTAACTTATCAAAAGCAGTTCGTAGCAAATTAAAAGATATAAAAGAAAAATTTTCAGAAGATATAGATATTAAAATAACATCAGACCAGTCTGACTTTATTAAAAAGTCCCTTGCAAATTTATACTCAAACGGTATCCAGGGTATACTCCTTTCATTTATACTTCTATACTTTTTTATGAAAAGTTTTATGGCATCAACAATAATTAACATAGCTATACCAGTTGCTTTATGCTCTACAACAAGTCTTATGTATTTTGGTGATATTTCACTTAACACTATGTCTCTTGGAGGACTTACCGTAGGTATAGGTATGGTGATAGATAATTCTAATGTTGTTTTAGAAAATATTTTAATGTCGTTCCATAAACTTAAAAATGTGGCCAAAAAAGAAGCTATTTACGAAGCTACAAAAAGCCTAATAGCTCCAATTATGAGTTCTACATTGACATCTGTTGCAATATTTATACCTTTTGTTTTTGTTGCAGGTATGATAGGACAACTTTTTAAACAGCTTGCTTTAACAATTACATATTCTTTAATATCTTCTATATTTGCAGCTCTTTTTCTTGTGCCTCGTTTGTGCCTTACTGCAGATTTGTCAAAACAATCTATTACTGCTGGTATGGACATAATTAATAAATATTTTGCTCCAATGTTTAAGAAAGTTTTGGATTATAGTATGAGTAAAGTTACTTTGATAGTTTTAATTTATACAGTTGTAGGTGTTGTATGTTTTATGTTAGTGCCAAAGGCTTTTATGCCTAAAGTTGATGAACGTCGTTTTGTTTTAAATATTACTTTACCTCCAGATACTCCGTTAGAAATAACAAATTCAGTGTCAAAGAGGATAGAAAATTTAATTTCTAAATACCAGGAAGTCAAAAATATTTCTGTAAGTGTAGGATCTACGGGCGACAGTTCTGGGGTAGCATCTATAGAATCTTTGGGTACGTATCAATCTAGAATCATAGGAATGCTTTATCCTGAAGGGCAGGACACGGATTCTTTAGTAGCAAATATTTCAAATGAAATAAGAAAATGGAATATTAAAGGACTTGAGACAGAGTTTATGACTCAGCAAGGACTTTTTGGTTCGGGAGTTGGAGCAGCTTCTGGACTTTTGGTAGAGGTAAGAGGAAGTGATTTGGATATTTTAAAAGATTCTGCAGATAAAATACGTGAAATGATGAATAAAATGCCTCAATTTTACGGTATAAAATTAGATCCTCCAGATGAAGTCCCAGAATTAAGGATTATTGTAGATAGAGAGCGTTCTTCTATATTTGGCCTTTCAACGCAAGACATTTCTGCTATGACTTTGGCTGCTATAAAAGGATTTGTTGCCACTAAACTTAAAAGGAAAGATGATGAATTAGATGTGAGAGTAAGAATGCGTCCAGAAGATAGAGACAAACTTGGCAAAGTAATGGAGATGACAGCATATTCTCCTTGGGGTATGACTGTGCAGCTAAAACAAATTGCAGATCCTGTATTTGTAAAAACATTGCCTACGATAAAAAGAATTGAGGGAGAAAGAGCATATTTTCTTTCTGCAAACGTTAAGGGCAATTTTGCAAAAGCGGTAAAAGAAATACAAGATATACTAGATGTCAAATATAATAATGAGAAAGTTCATTGCGTTATTTCTGGAGAAATGCTTGCTATGAAAGAAGCCTTAACACAAGTTTCTTTTGCTTTACTGTTTGGAGTTGTAATTATATTTATGATTTTAGCTTCAGAATTTGAATCTTTATTTCAGCCCATAATAGTTATGACTGCAATTCCGCTAGGTGTTGTTGGAGCAACTCTTGTTTTGTTTGTTACTGGCCAATCTATAAATTCTATTTCTATGTTGGGTTTTATTATGCTTGTAGGAAACGTTATAAATATTTCTATTTTGCTAGTTGATAGGTTTAACATAATGTATGAGGCTGAACTAAAAAAGACAAATGGCCAAAAGCCGGACGTTTTAGTTTTAAAGAAAAATGTTGTAGATGTAACAGTGCACCATGTCAGACCTATAGCCATGACAACTCTTACTACAATTACAGGGCTTATACCACTTGCTATAGGACTTGGTGGGCAAAGAGGAGGGTCTACAAACCAGCCTATGGCCATAGCAGTTATTGGCGGGCTTTCTTTTGCTTTAGTTTTAGCATTGTTTTTTGTTCCGTATGTTTACCTTATAACAAAAGGTATGAGAAATAATACAGATATGCAAAGAATATTCCCTATAGCTGAAAAACTTATACCAAATCAAGATGAGAATATATAATTTTTATTCCCTATAAATTAGTGAATCATACCACATCGCTCTTTCTACATATTCTTCTTTCTTTTAGAGATAAAAGTAGTAAGTTGTGGGAGAGGGATTGCAAAAGGTCAAGAGAGGAAGTATATAGGATAGGAGATAAGAGTCAAGAAGGGTAAAGGGTGGGAAAGAGGGAAAGTAATAGGAGAAGTAGTTTTACAAAGAGTAACAATTATGGTAATATTAGGAGGGAAGATATAATAAAATGATGTATAAAAAGGAAAAATAAAAGGGGGAGAAGAGTGGGGGAAGAAAATGTACAAGGATAAGAAGTCGCCAAGCCAGATAACAACCAACAACTAGAGGGTAGTTCTCATAAAAGCCAATAAAAGAGAGGAGTTAGGTATCAAAGAGGTGTAGTGATAAAGCTTTGATAGTAACTATCTTAGTAGTTTTTTATTGGGAGGATAATAAATGGGGAAGCTAAGAGAAAATGATGTGCATGATAATGCACTGTATGTTAATAATGCAAAGAATGTTAGTGTAAATTCTATACATGGGTTTGATGCGTATAGGTTTGATCTGCCTAAGGATGTCAATAATAATGATACTGTCTTAACAATTAATAGTCAAAATGAGCCTGTTATCGTTGATGCGCAAAAGATTAGTATAAACAACTATGACCATCATACCTCACTTAATGTTAATCTGATAGATGCCTATGGGGAAGGATCGCTTAGCATTGAAGGTGGTAACGGGTCATCACACCAGAACAGAACTGCAAGTTACCCCCCCCCGACAATATGTTAAGGTTTACGTTTAATCCTGATATTAGCCTCTTGACCCTATAAACCCTACACCTAACCCAGACCCGGATGTGCCTAGTACTGTGACATTAGACCCACAAACAAAAGTAATCTCAGAAGCGGGTGCAGCAAAGCCTCAATGCTTAGACTTAGTGCCTTGTCTCTAATCAACACTAAACAAGACCATCTTGATGCTAGTGTGATACTGTTTGCAGCAGTGGGTGCATCTAAAGCAAAGTATCATACAGATGCACATTACGATAATATAGATACAAATGGGTTTAATGTGATAGCAGGAATAGGAAAAGATGTTAAGTTGTTTGATAAAAGAGGAGGATAGGGAATGTTAGCAGTGATTATTATACGTCAGATTTAACAAAGTTATCGCATTTGTCATTTGAGTATTCTAGTCTATATTACGGAGTGATGGGATGTTTAGGACATGAGTTTAAGATAAATGAGTATCTTATATGGCAAGTACTCTTTAACAAACCTGGCGGGTAAAGATATGCCCTTACCAGAAGGACAAAGAGTAAAGTTTGATAGAGAACATATGGAGAAAGTAAAGATAGGGAGTAGGATAGGGCATGAAGTAGAAAGAGAA
>JAISBM010000015.1 GCA_031266185.1 Endomicrobium sp.
TAACAAACCTGGCGGGTAAAGATATGCCCTTACCAGAAGGACAAAGAGTAAAGTTTGATAGAGAACATATGGAGAAAGTAAAGATAGGGAGTAGGATAGGGCATGAAGTAGAAAGAGAAGAGAAGAGAAGAGAAGAGAAGCAGGGTGTTCATAGGAGGAGGATTTGAGTATTATGTGAATAATGAGTTTAATGCAAGAGTATTAGGAAAAGATGTTGAGAGACCGCAGCTTGGAGGAGGGTGTGGGAGTGATAGAAGCAGGGTTTGTTACGTGTATAGGGAGAGTAAGTGTAGACTTATTGTAAAGGAAGAGCAAAGGATAGTGTTGATGGAGTAGTCAAGTTTATGTACGCGATAGGGAGTTGAGGAAGAGGGAGTAAAGAAGTAGAGAAAGGAGAAAGAGTAGAAGAGATGAAGAAGCTCAGTCTAAAAAAAGGAGAGTAGTGACAAGAGTAGTGGGTAGTAAAAAAGAGTTGAACTAATAGTTAAATTGTTGGTGGGTATTATAAAGTATCTAAAAAGAGGGAGCAGGTATTACTATTATACCTGCTTACTTTTTGCACGTTGTTTACAAAGAAAGCAGCAAACGCTACATTTGTCTCCTTTGAACAGCACATTAAAGATGAAGATATCGATTTTTCTGATGTTCCAGAAATAAGTGAAGAGCAAATAAAAACTGCAAACGGTTTGGCAGACCTTTAAAACAAGATAAAAAGCAATCTATATCGTTGAAGTTGCCTTTGTCTATAATTGAAAAACTTCATGCTTCTGGAGAAATTGGTAAACTATATTGAGCGAAAAAATATTGCAGTGGTTAGCAAAAGGTTTGTAATGATGGACAACATGGCAAACAATTAAATTTCTGTAAGCCTGTATTATGGTGCTATGCAACTAAATTGTTGTGGATTTGAAATTATCTAAACAACTAAACGTTCATATTCTTCGGATAATTTATATGTTCTTGTTTTGTCAGATAGGTTATCAATTTTTAAAAACCTAATACCAACTAAATCCTTTAATAAAAATCTGGCTGCACGAGAACTAAACCCGAATAAACTTTCAATGTCTTTTGACGTTATAGTCTCACGTTCACTAAACAATGTTAAAACTTTTCTTTGTTTTGGTGTCAGTGTTCGTAAAATTTTTGATTTATCAGTTTCGTCTTTGCCTGCAGCTTGACTTACACGATTTTTTACATTTGTAAATGCGTCCAGCATTCCTAAAACAAAGTACTCAATCCATGGTGTTATGTCAGCTTCTGCTCTCCCGAAACAATAATTGTGGTGACTGCCACGACTGATGGCATCATAATAACTTTTAAGGTCTTGAGCATAATATTCTTCTAGTGAATACAAGCCTTTTAAGTCATATCCACCTTGATATAAAATTAACGTGGTTAGCAATCGTGCAGTTCGCCCATTTCCATCATAATATGAGTGAATTGTTGCAAATTGACAATGAACAATTGCTGCAATAATCGGTATTGGTAATTCTGTTTTTTCAGATTGAATCCAAACAATTAAATCCTTCATTAAGCTCGATACATCTTTACATTCTGGAGGCATATATAGTATCTCGTTTGTGCCAGAGTCTTTAATTACATTTTGCCCATATCGATAGGATGATGGATTTATTTTCCATTTCCCTCCACCTTCTACTAATGCGTGAATTGTTTTTATTGTTGTTTCTGTAATTGGTTTTGATAGATTTTGTTCTAGCCATTCTAAAGCAAGATAATATCCCTTGATTTCTCGCTCATCTCGTTGACGTCCAATAAAATTTTTGAACAATTAATAACCTGTGCAACTTCTTTTTGGGATAGTCTATTTCCTTCAATTTGTGTTGAATAATGAACAGAATGAAGTCGTGCAGTATCACGTAAAGTTTTCATAATTTTTGGAGTGATTGGTAGATTCTTTTAGCGCTTCAATTTTCATTAAAGCCGTCAAAATTTTTGGCGTTATAGTAAATTTTGGTTTAAACATGGTTCTTTTCCACTTCCGAAAAATTACCTGCATTACTACCGCCATTTTACCACAAAATTACCGCAAAATCCAATATTTTAAAGATTTTAAAAAGTTTGCAAATCACACAAAATTACTTGAGGTTGGTCTAGTTTATGCATTACTAGAGCAATCCCAAATAAACATTTAACAGGTTAGCAAATTAGCAAAATGGTTAACCTTAAGAATATATGTTCTTAATCTTGGCTGGATCAATTTAGTTTGTCAATATATTTTTGATAAGCGTAGATTTGCCCCCATGACTTGTCTGTAGTTGGTCTAGCTATGTTCAAATTAATAAGGTTTCTATTGTTTTGCCTATAGTTGGCTTTGATAATTCTGTTAATCTAACAATTTCTGCAATTGTTAGTAAAGGTTTCTTTTTAAAACAGTCAAAAATTAAAATAGCAGAATTTTTTCTAAATCTTCATTAAATGTTTTTTGAATCAATTGTAAAATATTGAGAGCATCTTTGGCTGTTTCATATATGCCCTCTAAAAAAAAGTTAATCCATTGTTCCCATTTGCCATTAAAACGAACATCGTTAAGATATTCATAATATAAAGAACGATGGCGCTTTAGAAATAGGCTTATATATAGATAAGGTGTTTTTAGAAAATCTTTTTCATAAAGATATAATGTAATTAATAGTCTGCCAATTCTTCCATTACCGTCAAGAAATGGATGTATCGTTTCAAATTGGTAGTGTATTAGAGAGGCTTTTACTAAAATAGGAATAGAATCCTCAGCATGCATAAACTTTTCAAATGAACTAAGAACATCTTGTAATTTTTCAGGCGACACGGGTACAAATTTTGCATTCCCGGGCCTAGTCCCTCCTATCCGATTTTGAGATGTTCTAAACTCTCCAGGATTTTTTGTTTTGCCCCTAGAATTTTTAAGAAGTATTGAATGAATTTCTCTTATTAATCTTAATGACAGTGGAAGAGTTTTTAACCTTTGCATTCCATATTGCAATGCGTTAACATAGGAAGAAACTTCCTGTACATCATTGATAGGCAAACCAGTTGTTTGGTCAGATTCGTATTTTAATAAGTCGTCAATAGTTGATTGCGTTCCTTCTATCTGAGAAGACAACACTGCTTCTTTTCTAACATACATATAATTGATTATAGATGGATCTGGCGTAATATTAACTATGCTGTTTAATTCTCCTATAGATTGATTGACTTTTTCAAGCAAAGGGACAATCGCATCATAATGCATTTTTGGAGGTAATGGATTTGGAAAGTAGGTACTATATTTTCTTCACCTGTTCTTATAGCTGTTAGTGTTCCCTGAATTTTTGGTTTCATAGTGTATACACATACTATATTTTATCCTTTACAAGTCAACGGCAAAAGTAAAGCTTAGTCGATTATCCTTTACAAGTTTAAAACATTTGCAAAGGATAAAAATCAGTTTGAAATTTTTTCTATGCCTGGCTTTAAATGCAAGGTTTGGACAAAACTCATTTATCTTTGGTAGGAGCAGCCTCATGCAAGTAATCCTTTTCCAAAAGCTTTGATTCAAATCCGACAAATATAACCACCCCTGGCTTGACCATTTTGTGTTTCCCTAACCTATATTTTAATGTGCAAACTCCCTGTTTTCCTTAAACCCAGTCAAGTCAGGTACTAACATGTCCGATTCCTTTTACAGCTATATCCCATTTAGCATTTTACATAAACTCTACTCAGCGATTTGCATACATTGTACTCCCTGATTTGCATAAAAGATTTTTTGTGCTATACACTATGATAAATCGAGAAATTGTCAAGAGAGAACATGTAAAGTTGCATAGACATTAGTTGTTTTTATTTGAAAATAATTAAAAGTTGTTATTTTTTTATTGTATATATGTTAGATATGTTTATTTCTTCTAAAAATGCGTTATCGTGAGAAACTATTATTATAGCGCCAGGATACTCTTTTAGCACTTGTATTACGTGTTCTTTTGTTTCTAAGTCAATATTGTTTGATATTTCATCTAATAGTAATAGTTTTGGCATTTTAATAGCTATTTTTGCAAGTGATAGTCTTACTCTTTCTCCGCCAGATAAAACACACACAGGTTTGTTTACTTCTTCGTTTTTTCTAAATAAAAAGTCGTTTAAAAATGATCTTATTTGTGAAAATGTTTTGCCAGGTGATAAGTCTATTATTGTTTCTAGAACAGTTTTTGTGTTATCTAAAGAACTATAATGCTGGTCTAAATAACCCACATCTTTACCGTTTGGTGTGTCCCACAGCCCACCTTTTATTATTTCAGGGTAGTTTAAAATGGCTTTTAGTAGTGTGGTTTTACCAGTTCCGTTGTTGCCTACTATAGCTAAATGATCGTTGCCTGTAACAAACAAATTAACGTCTTTTATGATTGGTTTATCTTTATATCCAACAGATCCTGAACTTATAGAGACAATAGTTTTTGAGTTTGTATCTTTAAAGTTAAGTGTAAAAGAAGGTTTAAGTGGTTCAACAATCTTTAAGTCTACAAGATGTTCATGTAGCAGTTCTCTCTTTGCGGCGTTATCGGCATGGTTTTTCCCTGCAGCTTTTCTTGCGTAACTTGCTTTTAAGTCGCCAACAGCTGGAAGCCACTTTTTTTGTGCAACGAACTTTTCGCCTCTATCTTTTCTTTTTTTTGCTCGTTCTTGTTCTCTCATGAGCGTTTTGTGAGTTTCTTTTTTTTCTTTTACAAGAGTTTTAAGTTCATCTTTAATATGTTGACGATTTTGTAATGTCAAATTATTATAATTATCATGGGTTCCAGTAAAGACGGTTACTTTTTTGTTGTTTATATGCCAAAAAGAGGATATGTTTTTTAGAAGTTCTTTATCGTGCGAAACTGTTATTAAAGTTCCCTTGTAAAAGTTTAACATTTTCATTAAAGAAGCACGGTTTTTTAAGTCTAGATGGTTTGTTGGTTCGTCTAAAAGCAAAATGTCTGGCAGATTAGAAAGAGCAAGGCTTAACGCTTTGTTAAATTTTTCTGCACCACTTAAAGTGTTATGTTCATAAATTAGTTGTGGCACGTATCCAAAAACAATGTTTTTGTTGGTCTCTATAGTGCCTCTAGAAGGGAGTAAGTCCCCTTTGATAATTTTTAATAAAGAAGATTTTCCAGATCCGTTTGCGCCGATTATTGCTATATGGGTACCAGGCATAATTTGGATTGAAAAATTTTCAAAATATGTTTGATTGTCAAAAAGTAAACTTATATTTTTTAAAAAAATTGGTTTATGCATGTTGTTGAGTGGTGGGCAGTGCAGGGTTTGAACCTGCGACCTCTTCCTTGTAAGGGAAATGCTCTCCCAGCTGAGCTAACTGCCCAATAATGAAAAGTTTATAATACATTAAACTTGTGGTAGGATACCATATTTGTATGTTAAAGTCAAACACGCTATTTGCACAAGTGTTGTAATTAGGTATAGTTTTTGGTTATGTTTAATGTTATTGTAATATTTAAACAATGTATATATATAATATCAGCTTAACCGAAACATACATTGTTTTTGATAAACGATAAATTGTACAGTTAAAAGTATTGAAGCGTATATGAAAAAGGTTTTGTAAGATCTTGTAAAAAAAATATAAAAGATATAGAATTGGTCTGTAAAAGTCGTATATTAAAAAGGAGACACAAGATGAAACAAGTTTCGTTTTTGGCAGTAGTGGCACTTTTTTTAAATTTTGGTTTGGTATCTTGTTCAAGCAAGAAAGCAGAGCAAGCTCAAGAAGCATCTCAAGGAACAATTGAAGAATCAGTTGTTGAAGCAGACGCAAATACTTCTCAGTATTCATCAGAAGCATCTACTGAAACAGCTAATGCTCAAGCTGCAGAGTAAACTTTAAAACTGTGTTTCAAAAGGGCCGCCTTTATTTTTTAGCGGCTCTTTTTTGTTTGACAATTTTTTATAGTTATTATAAGATAATGCTTTAATTTTAAATTATATAAAGAAGCCGTCCCGGCTCACCTTAACCGAATAATGTTTAAAAATGGGAAAAGGTTAAATAGTATTTCATTTGTTGCTTTACGGGGCGGATAATATTCTGCCCTGATTTTTTTGTAAAAATTGTCTGCTAAATTATGGTTAAAAAAGACAAGAGGAGGAATCGTCGAAAACAAGAAATTCCGTATAAACCAGTTTATTAAAGTGCCTGAGGTAAGACTTATTGATTCTGATGGAACTATGTTGGGAATAGTTAAAACAGTTGAGGCTTTGTCTAAAGCTCAAACTTTGGATTTAGATCTTGTTGAAATTTCCCCACAGGCAAGTCCGCCTGTGTGTAAAATAATTAATTTTTCTAAGTTTAAGTATGAAATGGATAAAAAAGGTAAAGAGGTAAAAAAGAGACAAAAAGTTTCCCAGTTAAAAGAGGTTAGAATAAGGCCTCGCATTGGGGAGCACGACTTAGAAATAAAAATTAAACATGCTAGAAGTTTTATTGAAGATGGAAATAAAGTTCAAATTACAGTAATGTTTTCTGGAAGAGAAATGCAGCATAGAGATTTTGGAGTTAAAGTTATGGACAAAGTTAAAGAGTCTTTGTCTGATATAGCAGAGACAGAAGGTGGAACTTATTCTATGGGAACAAGAATGTTTTTAACATTAGTTCCAAATAAGAAAATAAACTAAATATTATTTCAACGGTATAAAATGCTGTTGTAAACAATGGAGAAAGTAATGCCTAAAATGAAGACACACACTGGTGCAAAAAAACGTTTTAAAGTTACAGGAAAAGGAAAAGCAAAATATAAAAAGCCGGGACAAAGGCATCTTTTAACAGGTGACTCTGGAAATCAGAATAGAAAGTCTAGAAAAGCTGTGATTGTAGCAGAATCAGATATGAAAGTTATAAAAAAAATTATGCCTTACAGTTTTTAGGTACTTGCTTCACACAATCTAAGGAGATTTTAAATGCGTACTAAAAGTGTTATATATACAAGACAAAAAAAGAAAAAAATATTTAGGTTAGCAAAGGGTTCTTATGCTACAAAGAAAAACCGTTGGAGAATGGTTGTTCAACAAGTAGAAAGATCTCTTGCATATGCTTATGTGGGAAGAAAAGACAACAAAGCAAATTTTAGAACTCTTTGGATAGTTCGTTTAAATGCCGCAGTAAGGCAGGAAGGTATTTCTTATAACAGGTTTATATCAGGTCTAAAAAAGGCAAATGTTGCCATAGATAGAAAAATGCTTGCAGAAATCGCAGTAAATGATAGCTCTGCATTTAAGCAATTAATAGAAATTGCAAAATCAGCATAAGAAAGGTAATGAAATATTCTCCAGCAAAAACATTAGTATTGTTTTTTATTGGGCTTATAGTAGCAGGTATGGTATTTTTGTCCTTGCCTGCTTCTTATAATTCTAAGAGTAACTATTCTTTTATAGCTACTTTGTTTACTTCTGTTTCTGCTGTTTGTGTTACTGGTCTTTCAATTGTAAATATAGGAGACTATTATTCTAAATTCGGACAGATAATTATTTTGCTTTTGGTACAAATTAGCGGTATGGGATATATGTTTGTTTCTACAGCTTTAATATTGCTTTTAGGTAAGATTACTTTGAAAGATAGATGGATAATGCAAGATATGTTTGATGTTTCTTCTTTCAATGGTTTAAAAAAACTTTTATCAAAAGCTGTGTTTTTTGTTTTAATAATAGAATTTTTAGGAGCTTTGTCTTTAACGATTGTTTTTTTTAAGGATTTTCCCTTTTTAAAATCAGTATACTTAGGCATATTTTATTCAATAATGGCTTTTTGTAATGCAGGTTTTAGTGTTTTTAATGATAGCATGATATCTTTTTCATTAAACCCTATAGTGTTGTATATTGTTTCTTTTCTGGTACTGCTTGGAGGACTAGGTTTTTTTGTAATAGTAGATATTTGTGATTACTATAAAGAAAAAAGACTCCATTTGTCTATACATACAAAAGTTGTACTTTTTATGTCTTTAGGTATTACTGTTTTTGCTTTTTTTGTATTTTTATTTTCAAAGTCTGTGTCAGGACATGGCATTTTTTATTTAATAAACAATTCTTTTTTTGAAGCAGTCAGTTCTAGAACTGCAGGTTTTTGCAGTGTGCCTATAAACTTGTTTAACGAGTTTACAGAATCTGTAATAATATTTTTAATGTCTATAGGAGCAGCTCCTGGTAGTACTACTGGTGGTGTAAAAATTACTACGCTTGCTCTTGTATTTATATTTGTAAAGAGCGTTCTTTGTGGCGAAGATGATTATGTTTTGTTTAAAAGGCGTATACCTTTTGACTTAATAAAAAAAGCATTAGTAGTTTTTATTATATTTTTTGCATTAATAGTTTTGTTTTCTGCAATTGTTATTTTGCATGAAGATAACTTAAGGCCAATTGCTGTTGTTTTTGAGGTGGTTTCAGCGCTTGCTACTGTTGGTATGTCTTTGGGTATTACAGAACAGTTGTCCTTAGCAAGCAAAATTTATATTATTATTGCAATGTTTGTAGGTAGAATAGGAATACTTACGTTACTTGTATTAATGTTAGATCCTGGTTATAAAAAGAAAAGTATAAAGTATCCTGAAGGAAGGATTTTAGTTGGATAAAGAGGTTCCAATGAAAAATAAGCAGTTTGCAGTTATTGGACTTGGCACTTTTGGTTATAATGTCGCAGTGGAGTTTGCAAGTAAAGACATTCAAGTTTTAGCTATTGATATTAATACAGAAATAGTTGATAGAATAAGCCAATTTGTTACTCAAGCTTTAGTTGTAGATGCAACAGATGAAAAGGCTATGCTAGAAGCAGGTGTTGCAGATTGTGACAGTGTTATAATATCTATAGGAGAAAGTATAGAAACAAGCATTTTGGCAACATTGATAGTTAAAGAGCTCGGCGTTAAGAATGTTATTGTTAAATCAGCAAGTAATTGGCATTCAAAAGTTGCTGCAAAGCTTGGTGCTAGTACAGTTGTTTATCCAGAACTTGAAATGTCAAAAAAACTTGTAGAAAATATAGTAACGCCAAACATTTTAGAACAAATAAAACTTTCTAAAGATTATAATTTAGCTGAAATAGTGGCTCCAAAATCTGTCTGGGGCAAAACTATAAGAGATTCAAATATAAGAAATAGTTACGGTATAAATATTATTGCTATACGAAAGCGGATTCCGGTAATTAATGATGATGGAGAAAGCGACATAAAAGAAGAAGTTAATATGGTGCCTAGTCCATCTGAGGAAATAAATCAAAACGACGTTTTGGTTGTTATTGGGTCTGAAGAATCTTTAGCAAAAATAAGAAAGGATAATGAATGAGCAAAGAAAATTTAAAAACAGACGTTTCTTTAGAAGCGATGTATATGGAGCTTGGCAAATTTTATTTTTTGAATAACAAATATGATGCGGCAATTTTAGAATTTAACAAGGTTTTAGAAATAAACTCTGCAAATGCAGAAGCTTATTATAATATAGGGCTTATTAAAGAAAGTTCAAATTTAATAGATGAGGCAAAAGAAATGTATTCGAAAGCTTTATCTATTAACTCTGAATATAAGATAGTAAAAGAAAGACTCGACAAACTTATAGGAATAAAGTCTAATGAATAAATTGTATAAGAATTAGGTTGCGTAACTAAACAATAGTAGAACTATAATATAATTTGGTGAGTGTTGGTTGTAGGATATGTTTTTGTCTAGACCAAAAACATTTAGCAAGTACAATAAAAGAGTTGTTTTAAGAGTAACAAGAGTTTTTAATATAACGATACCAAAAATATTATTTTTTAAAAAAGGATAATAGAGCAAACAAAAGGATTTGAAAAATGACGACATTGAAATTTACTGAACTACACTTGTCTCCAGAGATAATTAAAGCTGTTGCAGATTTAGGTTTTGAAGAAGCTACACCAATACAAAGTTTGTCTATACCAAAACTTCTGTCAGGGTTAGACATTATAGGGCAAGCTCAAACAGGGACAGGAAAAACCGCAGCTTTTGGTATACCTGTTTTGGAAAAAGTTGATCCTAAAAACAAATGTGTGCAAACTATAATTTTGTGTCCCACAAGAGAACTTGCAATACAAGTTGCGCAAGAATTAAAACTCTTTTCAAAATATAAAAAGGGCATTAATATAGTACCTGTTTATGGTGGGCAACCAATACAAAGGCAAATGTTAGCTCTTTCTAAAGGCGCACAAATTGTTATAGGCACCCCTGGCAGGGTTATAGACCATCTAGAACGCAAAACATTAAATTTACAGACTGTTTCTACTATAGTTTTAGACGAAGCTGACGAAATGCTTGATATGGGGTTTAGAGACGATATAGAACTAATATTAAAAGCTATTCCTCAAGAAAGACAAACTGTCTTTTTTTCTGCAACAATGCCTAAAGAATTTTTGTTTCTTACAAAAAAATATCAAAAAAGCCCGGAAACAATAAAAGTTGTAAGCGAAAAATTAACAGTTCCTTTAATTGAGCAATACTATTTTGATTTAAGAGAACACCAGAAATTAGAAGCTCTTGCAAGATGTTTAGATATGTATGCGCCAAAACTTTCTATTGTGTTTTGTAATACTAAAAAAAGAGTAGACGAGGTTACTTCTTCTCTACAGGCAAGAGGTTATGGGGCAGACGCTTTGCATGGAGACATGAGTCAATCTCAAAGAGACAGGGCTATGACCAAGTTTAGAAGTGGATTTATAGAAGTGCTTGTAGCAACAGATGTAGCAGCAAGAGGTATAGATGTAGACGATATAGATATGGTGTTTAATTATGATGTTCCAAAAGACGATGAAGATTATGTGCACAGGATAGGTAGAACAGGTAGAGCTGGCAAAACAGGTAAAGCATATAGTTTTGTTTCTGGCAAAGATATCTATAAGTTGAGAGACATTCAAAAATATACAAAAGTGACAATTAAAAGAACTAAAGTGCCTACTTTATCAGATGTTGAAAATGTAAAAACGACAGTTATGCTTGATAAGGTAAGAGACTCTTTAAAAGAAAAAGATTTAGAAAAATATTCAAGGCTTGTAGAATCTCTGATTTCTGACAATTTAACTTCTTTAGATGTTGCATCTGCCCTTTTAAAAATGTTGTTTGCAGTTCAAAAAAAAGAGCAGGAGCAAAAAGCAGACATTTTTGCAGATATAAAAGACAGATATTCTGATACTGGTGCTAGAGATAAAGGTATGGTTAGACTGTTTATAAATATTGGCAAGAAAGATAATGTAAGGGCTGGAGATTTCGTTGGAGCTATTGCGGGCGAAACAGGTATTAGTGGCGATAGGGTAGGTAACATAAAAATTTTAGACGCTTTTTCTTTTGTTGAAGTACCAGCAGAATATACAGACAATGTAATAAACGCTTTGCATTCTAGCAATATAAATGGTAAAAGAGTATCTGTAGAATTAGCAAAAGGGTTAACTAGCACTTTTGCTAAAGAAAAACATTTTAATAATAAACGTTTTTCAAATGGGAGACTTCATATTTTGCCAAAACATGCAAAGTGATAAGCATAAGTGTTGTAGTGGATGCTCTTGCCGCTAGAGACAAAAGAATATACAATACTTAAATTTAATAAATTATATTTGCCAGCTAAAAGATGAGTTTTCTGCGTGTGAGAAACTTGAATTTTTAATGAGTTTGATAGGTGGTTACGGGTTTATAAATGAATAATAACATTGAAGAAATTGTTAAAGAAGCTATATTGCAGATAAAAGTAGCAGATTTAAAAACTGTTGAGAATATAAAAATTAAATATTTAGGAAAAAATGGAACCTTAACACAAATTTTAAAATCTCTATCTAACTTTTCTGCAGAAGATAGAAAAAATATAGGCTCCAAAGCAAACAGTGCCAAAAGTGTTATAGAAAATGAAATAGAATCAAGAAAAGAAACATTAAGAAAAACACTGTTAGAAGAAAAAATGCAAAAAGAAAAGCTTGACTATTCAAGTGATTTTTATTTTCCTTTTTCTAAAGGTAGTTTTCATCCTATAATGCAGACAATACAAGACATTTGTTCTATTTTTAAGTCGCTTGGCTTTTCTGTTGCTCAAGGGCACGAAATAGAGACGCAGTGGTATAATTTTGAAGCTTTAAATATTCCTAAGAGTCATCCTGCAAGAGATGTTCAGGATACTTTTTATCTTGAAGGTACAGAAGAACTCCTTAGAACACATACTTCTCCAGGCCAGATTCATGTTATGGAAAGTCAAAAACCTCCAGTAAGAGTAATTGTCCCTGGAAGAGTTTACAGAAACGAAGCTTCAGATGCAACTCATTTTTCAACTTTTCATCAAATAGAAGGGCTAGCTGTAGATGAGGATATAACTTTTGTTGATTTGAAAGCGGCCTTGTCAGATTTTATACATGAATTTTTTGGGTATGGCATAGATATACGTTTTAGACCATCACACTTTCAGTTTACAGAACCGTCTGCAGAAGTTGACGTGCAATGTGTTTTTTGTAATGGAAAAGGGTGCAGAGTATGTAAAAATTCAGGATGGATAGAATTATTAGGCTGCGGAATGGTGCATCCAAATGTTTTAAAGGCTGTTAGTTATGATAGTGAAAAGTACACAGGCTACGCTTTTGGGTTGGGTGTTGAAAGAATAACGATGTTTAAATACGGTATAGATGATATACGTTTGTTTTATGAAAATGATTTGAGATTCTTAAAACAGTTTTAAGGATGTTTTAAGCAATTATATAGTGGATAGGAGGAGAATATGCAAGATATTGGCAGTATTAAGTCTCTAGTAGCTACATGGCGTAGTTTTTCACCAAAAAAGTCTGTAGAGGATGCTGTCATATATCTTTGTGAAAGTCACAATGACCACCATGATGAAAAGGAATATGTCCGGGCCACAATTGATCTAGTGTATAAAGACTTTGACTTGCAGTCCTGTGAGAAATATGAGTTGCGCACAGGATATTTGAGTCGATGGAATTATAAGTTTAAAAATTTTGATGAAATGTCTGAACAAGAAGTTGAGCAGGCAATAAATAAAGGATATGAAGAAGAATCTGCTTGGTTAAAAAGATGCAAGCCGAATTTAACAAGTTTTAAACTTAAAGAAGTCAGCCCCCCCCAAAAAAAGTCCAAGTTCATTTATGGAAGTTGGATATATGGAAAATATAATATTGCAGCATATAATTGAAAAGTTACCCTGTCACGTTTATTGGTTAAACCGTGAAAATGTTTATCTTGGATACAATATAGGACAAGCAAAAAATTTTGCTTTAAACTCAACAAATGAAATTATAGGAAAAACTAATTTTGATTTTCATGACTACGGTACTGCTATTAAACTAAATAGAATAAATGAACTCATGTATGTCAACAGGTAAACCTTATGAAGGAGAAGAGCGAGGTTATCTTATTGAAAATAGATTTGCTATTTGTTTATCCACAAAAATTCCTCTTTTTGATGTTGAAGGAAAAATTGTAGGATTACTAGGAGTCTCTTTTGACATAACAGATAGGGAGAGAGCAGGAGAGCTAGAGAAGCAAATGGAGTTATATGAAGTAGAAAAAATGGACGATATATGTGCGCCAATTCAAGCATTAAAGGTGGTCGAATATGTGTGTAAAGACAAGTTGGCAGAAAGAGAGAATAAGATGCTTGAGTTCTCGGTAAAGAGTATAAAAGATATAGGAGACAGATTGATAAGTAAATACAGGAGGATGAAAAAGTCTGTCTACAACAATACTTCTCATACTCTTTAGAGAATCTGGAAAGACAAAGAGTTTTTGATCACAGATTATGAAATTAAAGGGCAAGGGATAAGTGTGATAGAGAAGACAAAGATGGAGGATAAGCATATATTGGTGACAAGTAAGTACTTATCAGATATAAAAGAGTTTGAAGAAAAGAGGACTTTTTAAAAGTATGTCATAAAATGTATTTAAATGAAATTTCTTTGAAGTTAGTTTAGTGTTAAGCTCTATTGGAAATAAATTTCATTAAGAAGTGTTAGTTAAAAGCAGAGGCAAAATGAAGGTATCATATAATTTGCTTAAAAGTTTTGTGAGTTTTGATTTAGGCCCTAAAGAACTTGCTTCAATTTTTACTTCAATAGGAATTGAAACATCTGTTGTTTCAAATACATGTAACTGGACAAATGTGGTTACTGCCAAGATTTTAGATATACAAAAGCATCCTGAAGCCGATAAACTTTCTTTGTGTAAAGTAAGCGATGGGGCAAAAGAATTTAGTATAGTATGTGGAGCAAAAAATATATCTGTAGGACAAGTTGTTCCTCTTGCAAAAATCGGAGCGTTATTGCCTGATAACTTTCAGATAAAAAAATCTAAAATTAGAGGCATAGAATCTGAAGGAATGTTGTGTTCCAAAAAGGAGCTTGGTCTTGCTGAAGAGTCAGAAAGTATTTATATTCTTGATGACAAAATCAAATTAGGTGTTACTTTAGAGGATGTTTTGGATGATGTGGATTCTGTACTTGAGATAGAAATAGCTACAAATCGTGGAGATGTTTTAAGTTATTTAGGCTTAGCAAGAGAAATTGGTGCCAAACTTAAAAAAATTGTTACATACCCTAAAACAACAACATACAAAGTTTCAGGTTTAAATTGTGTTCAAATAAAATCTAGCTCATGTGTACGTTACATAGGGGGTATAATTTCTGGCATTAAAGTTGGAGAGTCTCCTGAATGGATTAAAGATGCTTTAGAAAAAAGTGGCATAAGGTCGATTAATAATATTGTTGACATAACAAATTACGTTATGCTTGAATTAGGCCAACCTTTGCACACTTTTGATTTGAAAAAGTTGTCTTCAAAAAATGTTGTTGTAAGAGCTGCAAACGAGTCTGAAAAGATTATTGCTTTAGATGGTAAAGAATATGAACTTTCTTCTGACATGCTTGTTATAGCAGATGATAATCACCCTATTGCAATTGCTGGAGTAATGGGTGGGCAATATTCTGGGATTGGCAAAAGTACAGAGACGGTATTTTTGGAAAGTGCTGTTTTTGACAGTGTATCTGTAAGAAAAACTTCAAAAAAATTAAACTTGGCAAGCGATTCTTCTTATAGGTTTGAAAAAGGTGTAAGTTGGGACATTGCAGAAGTTGCTTTTTGGAGAGCTGTAAATCTCATATCTGACATTGCTGGTGGAAAAATAGAAGCAAGAGAAGATTTGCAAAATATTAAATATGAGAAAACAAGTATAGTTTTAAGAGTTGAACGAGTTTTTAAGGTTTTGGGTTACAAAATAAGCAAAGATGAGATAATAGAAATTTTAAGATATTTAGGCATGGATTTGCAGTCAAAAGGTGAAGTTATACTTTGTACAGTTCCGTCATGGCGTAACGATATAAAAGAAGAAGTAGATCTTATTGAAGAAATTGTAAGAATTAAAGGTTATGACACTATACCTTTACAAAAAAAACAAGCAGTTTGTTTGTCGACTTCAAGTGACTCGTTCATTGGTAAAACTGTAGAAGATTTTAGAGTTAAGTTAAATGGTCTTGGTTTTAGCGAAGCTTTAAATTGTAGTTTTTGTGAAATTATTGAACTAGAAAAATTCGGTTTAAAGTATTTATATAAAATTATAAATCCTGTATCTAAAGAGAATGAAGTTTTAAGACCGTCTTTGCTACCAGGACTTTATAAAAATCTGGTGTTAAATATCAGTCAAGGGTTAGAGTCAGTTACTTTGTTTGAGTATGGTAAAAATTTTAATGAGTTAGGCGAAAGAAAAGCTTTTGCGTTAATTGCATATGCAAGAGTATGGCAAGAATGGTGGAAATGGGCAGAGCAAAAAATTAACCCTAAATATGATTTTTATTTTGGAGGCGGCATAATAAAAAACATTTTGCCGCAAGATTTTATGATTACTCAAAACCTAACTCCCAAAGAGTATTATCATGTTGGTAAAACAGCAAGTGTAATGCATAAAGGTAAAGTTGTTGGGCAGTTTGGCATTTTAAGTCCGTATATAACTGAGGGTATAAAAGATGAAGTTTTCTACTGTGAAATAGATTTAAGTTCTACAGAAAAGGATCAAAATTTCGAAGTAACACAATATAAAACCTTTTCAAAACTTCCTTTAGTAAAAAGAGATATTTCTGTAATTGCAGATAAAACTTTACCTTTTGTTAAAATTGAAAAAGTTATAAAAAATATTATGAAACTGGGTGGTATTTTAAAAGACTATTCTTTGTTTTCTGTTTATACAGATGAAGCTAAAATAGGAGAAGGTAAAATAGGTTATTCGTTTAGATTGTCATATAAAGATGAAAATAAAACTTTAACTGATACAGAAGTTAATAAGGATATGCACTACCTTTTAGAAAAACTAGATCTTGATCTGCAAGTTAAAGTTAGGGAATAAATCTAAGAAAAACATAAATTTTAAAAACATTACAAAGTTTATAAGCCTCTACCACTCAATTGAAGAGTATCAACAGGTTGATTAGAGATGACAGCATTTATTTACTGTATTGGTAGGTGAATATTCGATTGCAGCGTTGAAGTAAGCATTAATAAAGCTATCAGTAGCTTGTAATTTAGTGTATATGTAGAAAGATTTACCATGGCCAGCTTCAGAAATGGTGACAGCCATCTAACCCTGTAACCTTTATCCTTAGATAATAACCATATCATAAATAGCTCTTGCAATGTATTAGATATAGTAGATTTTTGTTTAATATGTCGCCTTATTTATATATAAAATATATAAATTATAATGAGTAGTAAAAATAATAAATAAAAAGAGGAAAGAATAAAGTGAATGAAAGGTATTCAAGAGCCAAGATATTAGAATATTTAGTATAATAATATTATTCTATTTTATATTTTTAAGGAATACCCATGAAGAAGTTACCAATAGGGACACAGACATTTGAGAAGTTAAGAACCGATAATTATGTGTATGTAGACAAGACAGAGCATGTATATAATTTAATAAACAATGGAAGTGTATACTTTTT
>JAISBM010000002.1 GCA_031266185.1 Endomicrobium sp.
ATATTAATGCTTTCTCCTGTGTATGCTCATGCATATTTGGATCCAGGGACAGGTAACGCTTTAGTTGCTGCAATGTTTGGACTGTTTGGAAGTTTATTGTTCTTTTCAAAAAACATTTATTATAAAACAAAGTTAAAATTTACTGGACGAAAAATTACAAATATTACTTCAGAATTGGCCTTTTTCTCAGAAGGAAGTAAATATTGGATTTATTATAAAGATATTATAGACGAACTAATAAAGAAAAAACAATTTTTTACTTATTATACAATGGACTTGGAAGATCCTGCATTTAAGTTGCTAGATTTTGGAAATCCTAATATAAATTTAGATAGTTTTCATATAAGATATGTTGGAAAAGGTAATAAAGGATATGCTGCCATAAGTAATTTAAAAGAGCCATTTATAGTAACAACGACACCAAATATAGGTACTTTAGGGTACTCTATAAAAAAACCAAAAAACTGTAAAAATCTTATATATATTTTTCATTCAATAAGTAGTATTGGAGGATATCATAAGCATTCGCTTGATAGTTTTGATACTGCAATTTTATCAGGAAGAGAATTTGAAAAAGAGATTAGGCTTCTTGAAAAAAGACGTAATTTACCTGCAAAAACATTGTTAATAGGGGGTTGTCCATATATGGACAATCTGATTGCAAGAGCTGCAAAATTAAATGTAAAAACTGATGGAAAGACTATTTTAATTGCCTCAACATGGGACAAAAGAGGTATTTTAAAAACCTATGGGAAAGATTTCATTGAACAAATTGTTAAAGCAGGGTATAATGTTGTTGTGCGACCACACCCATACTCCTATATTTTTGAATTGGATTTTATCAATCAAATACAGAAAGAGCTGTCAGTTTATAAAAATGTTAAGTTTGATAATGATATTGATAATTTGATGAGTCTGGCAAAAGCTGATATAATGATATCAGATATTACATTTATTAGATTTGACTATTATTTAACATTTGGTAGGCCAATAATAACTTTAGATACTAATTATGAAAATTACTCACAAGAGTATGAATACTCAGATTTAGATGATTACTGGGATGTTAAAATAAGTGAAAAGATTGGTATGTATTTAAAGAAAGATGAAGCCTGTAATATTGTAGAAAGAATTTCAAGTATTATGACAAATAAGACACATAAAACAGAAATTGATAAAGATGAAATAATTGTTAATATTGGTAATTCAGCTGAAGTTATTGCTGAGCAAATAATAAATATTGTAAATAATAAAATTTAATAAATTTATAGAATTTTCAGGGACTTAAATGATAAAAGAAGCAGTTATTTTAGCAGCAGGAATTGGGAACCGCCTCAAAGAAAAAACAAAAAATATGCCTAAAGGTTTTTTGGAATTTGATGGCATTCCTATAGTTGAATGGTCAATACAAAAACTTTTAGGTATAGGTATAGAAAAAATAATCATAGGTACAGGGCATTGCCATAGTATGTATGATAACCTTATAAAAAAATATCCTCTTATAAAAACTGTATATAATGGTGCATATAAAGAAACAGGTAGCATGGAGACATTATGTGTATGTGCAAAAGAAATCACAAGTGATTTTTTACTCCTTGAATCAGATTTAATTTATGATAATATAGGGCTTTCGGTATTAGTTAATGATGTACATAGAGATGTTGTTCTTGCGTCTGGAGAAACAAATTCTGGTGATGAAGTATACTTGCAGACATATTTTAGTGATAAAGAGAGGGTTTTACAAGATCTTTCGAAAGATAAAACAAAAATTAGCTGTAAGCATGAAGAATTAGTGGGTATTACCAAGCTTTCTCAGAAAGTGTTATCTTTAGTGTGTAATTATGAAAAAGAAAATAAAAATACTATTTTTAAACTAGACTATGAGCAAGCAATGGTGTTTGTTTCAAAGAGCATTCCGATATATGTACATAAAATAGAGAATTATTTGTGGGGAGAAATTGATGATATTTGTCATTTAGAAATGGCTAAAACGTTTATATTTCCAAAGATTATTGAGAGTGAAAATACTAGAAAAATTCGTAGAGAAATACTTTTAAACCCAGGTCCTGCAACAACAACGGATGCTATAAAATATGCACAAGTATGTCCTGATATTTGTCCTAGAGAGAAAGAATTTGGTGAAGTGATGAAATGGATTTGTAATGAATTGACATCTCTTGTTGCATCTACAGGTGAATATACAACTGTTCTTTTTGGAGGGTCAGGAACTGCTGCAGATGAGGTTATGATTTCTTCTTGTATTCCAAAAAATGGACATATTTTAATTGTAGACAATGGCTCTTATGGAGCTCGCCTTGCCAAAATTGCATCTATATATAAACTAAATTTAACTATTTTTAAAAGTTCAACTTGTGATCCTATTGATATAAATGAACTTGAAAGAAAATTTAAGACAAATGAATATACGCATTTAGGAATAGTGTATCACGAAACAACAACAGGACTCCTTAATCCACTTAATATAATTTGCCCTTTGGCAAAGAAATATAATATAGTAACAATTGTAGATGCAGTGAGTGCTTATGCTGGTATTCCGATGGATTTGGAAAAACTAGGTATTGATTTTATGGCTTCTGCATCAAATAAGAATATTCAAAGTATAGCAGGTGTTTGCTTTATAATTTGTCGTAAAGTAGAACTGGAAAAAACAAAAGTTTTTTCAATGCGTAATTATTATCTCAACCTTTATGACCAATACAATTATTTTGAAAAGAACAGCCAAACACGTTTTACGCCACCTGTGCAAATCCTTTATGCATTGCGTCAAGCGATTTTGGAGACAAAAACGGAAACTATAGAAAAACGTTACCAACGCTATATAGAATGTTGGAAAATTTTAGTTAATGCTTTAAAAAAATTAAATTTAAAAATGGTAGTAAAAGAAGAAAATCAATCACATTTAATTACAGCAATTTATAACCCGAATAATCCAAAATTTAGTTTTGAAATATTATATGATTTTGCACATGAACGAAGTTTTACAATTTATCCGGGTAAAATTGATAATACATTTAGAATAGCAAATATTGGCGACATAAAACCGAGAGAAATGGAAAGATTTGTAGAGATTTTAGAAAAATATTTAAATTCTATAAAATGAAACTATTAAATAAAAGTAAGGACAGGGAAGAGGATATTTTTATGGATATTCATATGTATAGAGATGAGGGAAATGCTCTTTCTGGAAATTTATATAAAAATACTGCAGATTACTATGATTATGATAATAGAAATATTATAAAAGATGATTTAGATTTTTATGTAGAATATGCCAATAAAACAAAAGGACCAATTTTAGAATTAGCTAGTGGAACAGGAAGGGTGGCGTTATATTTAGCACAGAAAACACATCGTTCTTTGGAATGCATAGAAATGTCGGAAAGTATGATTAAAAAATTTGAGCATAAACTGAAAACATCATATAAAAATTTGCAAAATAAGATAAATATACATAGTATAGATATATCTAATTTTCAACTTCACAAAAAGTTTGAGTACATTATTATACCATGGCGTTCTTTACAATTTTTGTCAGAAGAAAAACAAGCAATAAATTGTTTAAAGTGTATATATGAGCATTTAACAGATAGTGGTTTGTTTGTGTTTGAGATATTCCGTCCAAGAAATTATGATGAAAATTGGCTAGGAAAAGAAGAGATATCATATGATATAGTAGATGGAACTAAAAGAGTTATTCGTTCAACTGTAAATCATTATGTTGATACGAATAAAAAATACATTCAATATCTCAATAAGATAAAAATTATTGAAAACAATAAAGAAGTTGTTGTAGAGGATATGTTGACGTTAAAATATTATAAATATGATGACATTATTAGGGTATTAAATTCATTAAGTTTTAAAATTAAAGAAGAATATGGATACTATGACAAGAGAGCTATAAAAGATGGAGAAGAGATGATATTTGTTTGTACAAAATAATTAAAATTAATGTTATCAAATTAAATGAGATTTGTGGAGACGTTGATGAGTAAGAAAAAAATAATTTACCTTGGTTTAAGTGGAGATATTATTCATCCAGGGATTGTCAATATAATAAATGAAGGGGCTAAGCATGGACAAGTATTAGTTGGGTTGCTTACAGATTCAGCATTTGCATTACATAAACGTATTCCATATTTGGATTGGGAGCAAAGAAAATCTGTGATCGAAAATATTAAGGGTGTATTTCAAGTTGTAGCACAGGAAGAATGGAGCTACGTCCCAAATTTATTTAAATATCATCCTGATGCAATTATTCATGGGGATGACTGGAAAGAAGGCCCATTACGTAAAGAGCGAGAAGCTGTGTTTGAAGCTATGGAAGAACTAGGTGGAGAAGTTATAGAAATTACATATACAAAAGGGATAAATGCTACTAAGTTAAATAAAGATATGCTTTCATTGGGTACTACGCCAAATATTCGGCTTGGAATGTTACGTAGATTGTTAAGAGCAAAACCAATACTTAGAATTATGGAAGCCCATTCTGCACTTAGTGGTTTGATTGTAGAAAATGTTGAGATTAATAAAAAAGATGGAATTCATAGTTTTGATGGTATGTGGTCATCAAGCCTTACTGATTCTACAAGTAAAGGTAAACCAGATATTGAAGCTGTTGATCTAACTACACGATTGCAGACATTAACAGATATATTGGAATGTACTACAAAACCTATTATTTTTGATGGAGATACAGGTGGGAAACTTGAACATTTTGTTTTTACTGTGCGTACGCTTGAAAGAAATGGAATTTCAGCTGTTATTATTGAAGATAAAACTGGTTTGAAAAAAAATTCTCTTTTTGGTACTGAAGTAAAGCAAAAGCTTGCACCTATAAGTGAATTTTGTAAAAAAATTGCTACTGGAAAGAAAGTACAAGTGACAGATGAATTTATGATTATTGCAAGACTAGAAGCTCTTATAGCTGGTTATACGGTTGATGACGCGCTTATTAGAGCAAGAGCTTTTGTAGAGGCAGGTGTAGATGGTATTATGATACATAGTAAAGAAAAGTCAGGAGAGGATATTAAAAATTTTTGTAGAAAATTTCGCAAGGAATTTAAATATATACCAATTGTGTTAGTTCCTACCACATATAATCAGTTCAGGGAAAAAGAGTTTTTGGAATGGGGAGCAAATATTATTATTTATGCAAATCATATGTTACGTTCTTCATATCCAGCAATGTTGAATACTGCAAAGACAATTTTGGAAAAAGAAAGGGCACTTGAAGCTGATAAGTTTTGTATGCCAATAAAAGAAATAATTGAACTTATACCAGTTGGAAAATAAATGATAAATCCAAGTTTTCTTTATAAAGAATTTAAAAAACATAATATTGACTTCTTTACTGGAGTTCCTGATTCTCTTTTGAAAAGTTTTTGTGCATACATTACTGATAATTGTGAAACTAATAAACATATTATTGCTGTAAATGAAGGTGCAGCTATAGCGCTTGCTTCAGGGTATAATATTGCAACTGGGAAAGTACCTTTAGTTTATATGCAAAATTCCGGTATAGGGAATGCACTTAATCCTCTTTTATCACTTTGTGATTATGAAGTCTATAGAATCCCTATAGTTTTACTTGTAGGGTGGCGTGGTGAGCCTGGTGTTTATGATGAACCTCAACATATAAAACAGGGAAAAGTAACATTAAAATTGCTTGAATCTATGGATATTCCATACGAAATACTTTCAAATAATGAGAACGAAGTATTAAAGCAGATAAATACATGTTTTGATTTTATATCTAAAAATAATACATCATATGCTTTTGTAGTAAGAAAAGGTACTTTCGCTTCTTATTCTTCAAAAAATATTCAGAAAGAAAATATGGAATTAATGAGCAGAGAAGAAGCTATAGAAGAACTTATAAAAGTTTCAGGCAAAGATGAAATGTTTTTTTCTACAACAGGAATGGCATCGCGAGAGTTATATGAAATACGAGATAAGTATAAAATGAACCACTCTCATGATTTTTTGACAGTAGGTTCAATGGGGCATACTTCACATATAGCCTTATCAGTAGCCTTGGAAAAATCTGATAAAAAAATAACTGTTATAGATGGCGATGGTGCAGTTCTTATGCATATGGGAGCTCTGCCGGCAATTGGATCAAAAAAAATAAATAATTTTAGACATATAGTATTAAACAATGCCGCACATGATAGCGTTGGAGGTCAGCCAACAATTGCTCAACACATAAATCTTTGCGAAATAGCACGTGCTAGTGGATATCAATATTGCTATAAGGTAAAATCCAAAGAAGAACTTATAAAAGTTCTTTCATATTCACAAAAATATTCTGCTTTTATTGAGATATTAGTTAGAAAGGGCGCAAGAAAAGATCTTGGGAGGCCAAAGACAAGTCCTATTGAAACAAAAATAGCATTAATGAGAAATTTACTGTAGAATATTTGAAACAATGCTTGGATAGCGTTTGCAATCAAATACTCAAAGATATAGGAATAATATGTGAGTTTGCTAAAATAGAATAGATTGGATTCTTAAAATTTATAATGATTAAAGTTAACAAATTGAAAAAAGATATTAAGTTGGGGAATATAATTATAATTTCTGCTCCTTCTGGAGCAGGGAAAACTACTATATGTGATGCTATTGTAAAAAGTGATAAAAATATAATACGTTCAATTTCTTATACAACAAGAATTCCTCGCAGGGGAGAAAGAGATTCTCGGGAATATTTCTTTGTGTCAGAAATAGAATTTGAACAAATGCTTAAAGAAAATAAATTTGTTGAATCAGCTATAGTGCATGGTAATTATTATGGGACGTCAAAAGATTTTGTAGATAAAACCTTAAAGTGTGGCAAAAATGTTCTTTTAGAAATTGATGTTCAAGGCGGACTAAAAATAAAAAAACAATACCCGCAATCTTGTATGATTTTTATTATGACTAAAAATCTTAATATTTTAAAACAACGTTTAATTTCTAGAAATAAAGATTGTGCAGAAACAATAGATATGCGTCTTAAAAATGCTAAAAAAGAAATACAGTGCTTAAAAAAATATGAATATCTTGTTATAAATGACAATTTAAAAAAAGCTATAGATTCTGTAAAAACTATTATAAGATCTTTAAAATATAAAGTAATAAAAAATAAGAATTATTTTAATTAGTTCAACAAAAGGGAGAATAAAATGGCACAACTAACAGATAGCCAATTAAGAGAAGCAGTTTCATCATCTACTCTTGGAAGATATGAAATAGTTAAAATGGCGTTAAATTGGATTTCAGTAAACAAATATAATGAAGAATTTAGAAAATTACCTCAAACAGAGCTAATCAACAAAGCTTTAAGTGATGTTGTAACTGGTGTAGCAACTTTAGAGAAAATTGAAGAGTTGCGTAAAAAAGTAAAAGGCAATTAATTAAAATGTCTTTAGAAAATAAAAACATTGTTTTAGGGGTTTGCGGGGGCATTGCAGCTTATAAAGCTTGTGATATAATAAGACAGCTTACTAAACTGAAAGCTAATGTGGAGTGTGTTTTAACAAAGAGTGTGTCTAATTTTATAGCACCGCTTACTTTGCAAACTTTGTCAAAAAATAAAGTACATCAAGATATGTTTGAAAGTATTGAAAATTATGATATTAATCACATTTCTTTGGCAAAAAAGGCAGATATTATTGTTATAGTACCAGCTACTGCAGATACAATTGCAAGGCTTGCTGTTGGTAGAGCAGATGACTTGCTTTCTAGCATAGTGCTTGCTTCTAAAGCTAAAATTCTAATATGTCCAGCTATGAATTCTAATATGTTGTCACATAAGGCAGTCTGTAACAATATTACAATCTTAAAAAGTTATGGATATGATTTTGTTATGCCAGAAAGTGGAGAGCTTGCTTGTGGTGATTGTGGTGATGGTCGTCTTGCTAAAATAGAGGTTATAGTTTCTAATATTGTGGAAATTTTGAGTTGATGAACAAAAAAATTAGATTCCTTATTTTATCTGGGCCAACTAAGGAATACATTGATCCTGTAAGATATATAAGCAATGAATCTTCTGGAGGAATGGGCAGTGCTTTGGCAGAAGCTGCAGTTAAAAAAGGTTATGAAGTTATATTTATTTCTGGTCCGGCAAAAGTATTGCCAAAAGATGTAGAAGTTATAGATGTTGTAACAGCTTTAGACATGTTTAAAGCTATGCGACTTAATTTTACAAAAGCAAATATCGTTATAAATGCGGCAGCAGTTGCAGATTATAGACCTGTAAAAATAAGTAAGCACAAGATAAAGAAAGATTGTTCGAGTTCTGCAATGTCAATAAAGCTTAAACAAAATCCAGATATAATAAAATATTGTGGTAAAAATAAAAAAAGTCAAATTGTTGCAGGTTTTGCTTTAGAGACAAAAAGCCTAATAAGTAACGCTTTAATAAAGCTAAAGAATAAAAATCTAGATTTAATTGTAGCTAATGGAATAGAAACTTTTAATTCTAAAAATTCCACTGTAAATATAATAACTCAAAACAATGTTTTAAAAATAATAAATAAAAGCAAAAATACAATAGCTGGGAAAATTATCGATGAAACAGTTAAAATATTTGAAAATATTAAACTTTGCAAAGACAACTCTAGAAGATTATAATAACTGGGGAGAAACAGAAGTTTATAAAGCTAGCCAAGAATTGCCTAATAATAAGGCGATTCTAGAAGAACAACAAAAAACTTTTACAGTAAAACCTTTGAATGCTAAAGAGCAGTTAGACATTTTAAGGCAGCAAGTAAAAGATTGTAAGGGTTGTCCTTTGTGCAAAACACGTTTGAATGCTGTTTTTGGAGAAGGTTTTGAAAATGCAGATTTAATGTTTGTTGGAGAAGGTCCTGGATATGATGAAGACCATAAAGGGGAACCATTTATTGGAAAGGCAGGTCAACTTTTAACTAAAATTATTGAAGCTATGGGCCAAACCAGAGATACTGTATATATAGCAAATATTGTTAAATGTCACCCTATGATAGACCCCTCCAGCCCAGAAAAACGAGAAAATGATAGGCCTCCAACACCTTCAGAAATGCAAGTTTGTAAAAGATATTTGGACATGCAAATAGATATTATAAAACCTAAAATTATTGTTACTTTAGGAGCGTCTTCTACTAAATGTCTTTTAAATAGTGAAGAGTCTATAAGCAGAATACGAGGTGCAGTCCAAAAATATAATGGCTTTAAACTTGTCCCTACGTATCACCCGGCAGCACTGCTTCGCAACCCTGGTTTAAAAAAGTTTGTCTGGGAAGACATGAAAAAAGTTATCCATTTTTTAAGTACTGGTGAAATATGATTGTTTTAGAAGTCATTATCCCTATTCCTTTTAATAAAACTTTTTATTATCTACCCTTAGAAAATATAGAACCCAAAAATTTTGTTGGTAAAAGAGTCAAAGTTCCTTTTGCAAATAGGGTTTTAGTTGGGTATGTAATTGCTTTAAAGGATATAGATTTAAACAGTATATCTGAATTAAATTTTAAGGCAGTTGTTGAAGTTTTAGATAACAAGCCTCTTATTACACAAGAAACTATTGAGTTAAGTAACTACATTTCAAACAATTATGTTTGTTCTTTTGGCGAGGCATTGGCATCTGTTGTGCCTATCTCAATGAAAGCTTCAAAGAGAGCTTTTAAAGTTAAGGTTTCAAAAGATTGTAATGCTCAAGAAAGACACATTTTAAATTCTTGGCAAACAAACGCCCTATTTCTAATAAACTCTTCATTAGAAAAGAGCGTAAACTCTTGTTTTTTAGTTCATGGAATAACAGCTTCTGGCAAAACAGAAGTTTATATAAAAGCCATAGAAAAAGCTTTAGCAGTAGGTAAAAGTGCCATAATGCTTATACCAGAGATTTCTCTTACAAGTCAATTTGTTAATATTATGACGCAAAGATTTGGAGAAAATTTAGGTGTTTGGCATAGCAATATAAGTAATATTGTAAAATATCAACTATTTTTGAAAGCACAAAATGGCGAAATAAAAGTTATGCTTGGAGCAAGATCTGCTGTTTTTGCCCCTTTTAAAAACTTAGGCCTTATAATTGTTGATGAAGAGCACGAACATACTTATAAACAAGACCAAAAACCATCTTATGATGCTAGAGAAATAGCAAAATGGAGAGCTAAATATAATAATGGAGTTGTAGTGTTTGGTTCAGCTACGCCGTCTTTAGAAACTTATAAAGATGCTTTAGAAAAAAAAATTACTTTAATAGAAATGAAAGAACGTGTTGGTAAAAAAAGTTTACCGGAAATAAAAGTTGTACCATTAAATAATAGGCCTAGATCTAGTTTATTTATACCTGAAACTGTTGAGGCAATATCAAACACAATTGCAAAAAAAGAACAAACTATGATTTTTTTAAATCGTAGAGGATATTCTCCTACTTTAATGTGCAGACAGTGTGGCAGTGTTTATCAATGCCCAAGATGCTCTATATCCATGGTCTTTCATAGAAATCCAGATACTCTAAAATGTCATTATTGTGGAGCGACTAAAAATTTACCTATAATTTGTCCTGCATGTGCAAGTAGACAGATAACAGTGTTTGGTACTGGTACGCAAAAAGTTGAAGATGAGTTAAGAAAACTTTTTCCTAATGCAAAAACTTTTAGACTTGATGGTGATACTGCTACATCAAAAAAGAGCTATGATAAAGCTTACAATGGTATAAGAAATTTAGAATTTGACATATTAATTGGCACTCAAATGATTGCTAAAGGGTTTAATTTCCCTCAAGTAAGTTTGGTTTGTGTTGTGGATGCAGACACATCTTTATATTTGCCAGGTTTTAAATCTGTAGAGAAAACATTTCAACTTATAACGCAAGTTTCAGGACGTAGTGGAAGGGGAGATGTAAAGGGTAGTGTTATAGTGCAAACAAATCATAGTTCTCATTATGCAATAGAATATGCAAAAAATAATGACTATATATCTTTTTATAATACAGAAATAGAACAAAGAAGAAAATTAAATTATCCACCATATTGTGACATTGCAAAAATTACTATTAAAAATAAAAATGAAAAAAAAACAAGTGTAGATTCTCAAAAACTTTTTTATTTGTTTAAAGATTTAAATGAGAAATATGGATTAAATTTGATTCTTTTGGGTCCGGTACCAGCATATATTGCAAAATTAAATAATCTTTTTAGAAAATATATAATAATTAAAGGCAAAAGAGATAATATATTAAAACTTACAAAGTTTACAGAAAACATAAAACAATCTTCAGGGACCTCCATTATAACAGAGATTATGCCATCAGAATTAATTTGATTATTATAAGCATAAAACTCACTTCTTTCCACAATCCCACTTGTCTGTCATAATAAACCTTTTAGAAACTGCTGGTGTGACTTCCTCACCCCAGAGGGAAACAGGTTCCCAACTCTTTTTTTGAATAAGTATGGTAAAATAGAAGGATGCAGGTAAGGAAACAAGCCCACTGTGCGTACAGATGCTAATATCATATGGTTTGTATAACTAAATACAGAATGTAAAAATCAGGTGCATTCTAAATTCCAACGTAACGGGCGTAAGTACATAGATGTTGACTAAATCTGCTTCTTTATATATTATCAATTAGAGACAATCTAGATTTACAGCGATGTGCTAATCGGATCAATTCAGTGCAACTCAAAGCAGCTAAATTCAATTCAAAAAAATCAAGTTAACGCGGGGGCGATACTATTAAGAGATAAATCAATATTGGCCACTTTAGATAAGAATGCCTTTTAAGTTTTTATTTCAATGTGAAAACGCCGTCAAATTCATGAGAGTCAATTGATATACTACCTTTTTCTATATTTTTTGCTGTATTAAATAATATATTGCCATTACCTTTAATACTGTAATTATAAGATGTTGGAAGCTTGTCAATAGTTAAGATTATATTTGCTCTGGTGTTTTCTATATTTAGGTATTTAAAAATTCCACTTGCCTTTACAGGAGTATCGACACTGTCTATTTCAAGTTGCCCATTGAAATTAGTTATGTTTACATTCCCAGCGGTAGTATCTATGTCTAGGAGTCCAGAAAGTCCATCAATATTAATGTTTGCTACTGTAGAATTAATTTCTAAATTAGATGTTTTAGGTACAGTCATATTAATTATTGTTTTATCTGTAATTTCAGAATCAATTAAATAAACAATAAGTTCTTTATCTTTAATAGATATTTCCCTATCTATATTTGGTGATTTGTTTGGTGTAATATCAATTGTTATATCTTTAACATCTGCTGACTTTATGTTTATTGTCCCATTATTTATAACAATATCTATTTCTTTTATATCTTTTGCTGGGAATGAATATGATTCAGCAAACAAGTAAGAAGAGAAGATAAAAAAAGATATAATTATAAAAAATTTTTTCATAATGCCTCCTGTTAAGTATTAATTAAAATATTCTAGTATTTTTTGTATGTTCAGTAAAGTTAATTTTTTTGTGCTATTATTAATAGAACTACTCTAAAAAATAGAGGGTTACTTATTTTTGTTGACAGTTTTTAGTATCTTTTTATACAATATTAAAATAGCTTGAAAATATAAGAGGTTTTGATGGTAATACTTACTGGCGGAGCAGGTTTTATAGGTAGTTGTTTTCTTTGGAAATTAAATCAAGAAGGAATAAAAGATGTTTTAGTTGTTGATCACCTTGATGATAGCGAAAAATGGAAAAATTTGTTAGGCAAAAGTTATTATGATTACATACAAAAAAATGATTTTTTTAATGCAGTTATAAATAGGCAAGTACCAAAACCTGAAGCTATTATTCATCTTGGGGCATGTAGTTCTACTACTTTGTCTGATGCAAGTTATTATATAAAAAATAATTACGAATATTCAAAAGTTCTTGCTTTGTGGGCTTTTGAGCTTGGTGTACCTTTCATTTATGCTTCTTCTGCTGCGACATATGGAAATGGCGATAATGGCTATGATGACGATATATCAAAAATAAAAAGTTTGTCTCCTCTTAATATGTATGGTTTTTCAAAACATATGTTTGATTTATGGCTTTTAAATAATAATTATTTTAATAAAGCTACTGGCATTAAATTTTTTAATGTTTTTGGGCCAAATGAGTACCATAAAGGCGATATGCGTAGTGTGATATGTAAAAATTATGATGCTGTTTTATATGATGGTCTAATAAAATTGTTTAAATCTTATAACCCTAAATATGAAGACGGTCAGCAAAGAAGAGATTTTGTATATATAAAAGATGTGGTAGAGATTATGTATTTTTTATTTAAAAATCCTTCAAAAACTGGAATATTTAATATTGGAACAGGTAAGTCAAGAACGTGGAACGATATAGCAAAATCTATGTTTTTGGCTGTAGGGAAAAAAGAAAATATTAAATATATAGATATGCCGGATAATTTAAAGTTAAAATATCAATATTTTACAGAAGCTAAAATGGATAATTTAAAAAATGCAGGGTATACAAAACCATTTATGGAATTGGAAGATTCTGTAAAAGATTATTGTTGTTATTTGGCAAATAAATCTTATTTATAATGCTTGTTTTGAGGCGAAAAATGAATGCTAGACTTTTAGATCTAATAGACTCTTTTAAAAAACAGTCAGTTTTAGTTGTCGGTGACACAATGATTGACAAATTTGTGTGGGGGAAAGTTAAAAGGATTTCTCCTGAAGCTCCAGTCCCTGTAGTAGAAGTCATAAAAGAAACACAAGTTTTAGGTGGAGCGGCTAATGTTGCAAATAATATAACAGCTTTAGGCGCTAAAGCTTATATGGTAAGTACTATTGGCGGTGATTTGGACGGAAAAACTGTAATAGAAATGTTTAAAGAAAAAGAAATTGATTCTGGTTGTTTAGTGTGTGATGAAAAAAGACCTACCATAGTAAAAACTAGAATTATCGCAGTAAGTCAACAACTTGTTAGGGTAGATAAAGAAGTTAAAGGACAATTTGAGAGTCGTATAGAAAATAAACTTATAGGTAATATAGAGTCACTTATTCCTAAGGTAAATGCTGTGATAATTTCAGACTATGGCAAAGGTGTTGTATGCCCAAAAGTTTTAAAAAGAACAATTGCAGTAGCGAAAAAATATAAAACTCCTGTGACAGTTGATCCAAAAATAGAACATTTCAAGAAATATAAAAATATAACTACAATGACGCCAAATGAAGAAGAAGCAATTGAAGGCATGAACGCTAAAAACATAGAAACAGATGTTGATGTGGCAAATTTAGGAAAAAAGATTTTAAAAACTTTAAAATCTGATTCTGTGGTTATTACTCGTGGCGAAAAAGGGATGACTTTAATTGAATCAAACAATAAAGTTACAAATATTCCTACAAGAGCAAAAGAAGTTTATGATGTTACAGGTGCAGGAGATACTGTCATTTCTGCTATGACATTAGCTCTTGCTGCCAAAGCCAATCTATTGATTGCTGTAGAGCTTGCAAATTTTGCAGCAGGTATAGTTGTGGCAAAGTTGGGGACTGCTACTGCAACTCCAGAAGAGCTTAAGAACGTTATTAAGGAATTTTATAAATGAGGGCAGCTGTTGTTATACCATCTAGATATGGTTCTAGTCGTTTTCCTGGAAAACCTTTGGCATTGATTGACAACAAACCTCTTGTTTGGCACACTGTTGAAAGAGTCAAAATGTGTAAAGAGGTTGACTTTATATCTGTAGCTACTGATGATAAACGTATTTTTGATGTTGTAAAAAAATTGGGTTTTAATGTTTTTATGAGTCCAAAAACTTGTAAAAGTGGAACAGATAGAATTGCTTTTTTAGCTAAAGACAGTTTGGGTAAGTACGATATATTTATAAATGTGCAAGGCGATGAGCCTTTAATAGACCCTATCCTTATTGATGAGCTTATAAAATCTTTTAAAGAGGACAAATCTTTAGAATATATTACAGCTGCTTTTAAGATAAAAGACGAAAAAAGTATAAACAACCCTAATATCGTAAAAGTTGTTTTTGATAAAAATGGATATGCACTTTATTTTTCAAGAAGCCCTATACCATATAATAGAGACAATATAAAAACTAATTATTATAAACATGTGGGTATATATGGATATAAAAAGGAATTTTTGTTGAATTTTTCAAAAAGTAAAATGTCGCTATTAGAAAAAACTGAAAGTTTAGAACAGTTGAGAGCTCTAGAAAATGGTAAAAAAATAAAAGTTGTCATTGCAAAACATGATTCTATCGGTGTAGATACGCCAGAAGATATTTTAAAAATAAAGAAATATTTAAGGATACAAAATGCAAAATCATCACGTTAAAATTGGCAAAAATGTTGTTTTGTCAAATAACAAGCCGTTAGTAATTATAGCAGGACCTTGTGTGATAGAAAGCCAGGATCACGCATTTAAGATGGCGACCAGTTTAAAAAAGATAACATCACAATTGAGAGTTCCTTTTATTTTTAAATCGTCTTATGATAAGGCCAACCGCTCTTCAGTACAATCTTATAGAGGGCCTGGTATTGATGAAGGATTAGAGATACTGGCAAAAATCAAAAAAGAATTAAAAGTTCCTATACTTACAGATGTCCATTCTCCAGAACAGGCTAAAAAAGCTGCAGAATTTGTAGATTTTTTACAAGTGCCTGCTTTTTTGTCGCGCCAGACAGACTTAATAAAAGCTTGTGCTGTTACCGGCAAACCTGTAAATGTGAAAAAGGGACAATTTTTAGCTCCAGAAGATATGATTAATGTTGTTAAAAAATTTGAAAAATTTGGAAATAATCAAATTTCTTTAACAGAAAGAGGAGCATCTTTTGGTTATCATAACTTAGTTGTTGATTTTAGAGGTTTAGAAATTATGAAAGGTACAAGTCATCCTGTTATTTTTGATGCTACTCACAGTGTACAACTTCCAGGTGGAGGTGGTACTTATACTGCTGGAAACAGAGAGTTTATATTGCCTCTTTCTAAAGCTGCAGTAGCACTTGGTATTTCTGCACTTCTTATTGAAGTTCACGATAATCCTGATAAAGCCCTTTCTGATGGAGCAAACAGTTTAGATTTGAGAGATTTTAAACGAATTTTAAAAACAATTAAGGTAATAGACAAGGTGGCCAAATGTCGGAAAATTTAAAAAAAAATAAAGAAATGCAAGTTTGGAAACCAACTTATTCTTGGTATGGTAAAGTTTTTGGAACAGTTTTTATCTTGTTAGGTATTTCGTTTTTTGTGTTAAACATTGTTTTAAAGCCCTATATGAGGAAAATTAATCCTGAACTAACTCCTTGGCTTAATAATAAAAAAATGAGTAATAACAACAATGGTTAATATATTTGAAAGAGCAAAAAATATTAAACTCTTAGTTTGTGATGTTGATGGAGTGTTAACTAAAGGTGAAATAATAATTTTTAATGATGGTGAAGAAATAAAAATTTGGAACGTTAAAGATGGAATGGGATATACCCTTCTTCTTATGAGTGGGCTTAATATTAAAACAGCTTGGATAACAGGAAGGGGATCGCTTCAGATTCAAAAAAGAGCAAAAAATATAAAAATAGATTATCTTGTGGAAAATTGTAGTGACAAACTGAAAGCTTTAAATAGTATATTAGAAGCTACTGTTTTAAATTTAACAGAAGTTGCATATGTTGGAGATGACATTATAGATTTACCTGTTTTAAAGTCTGTTGGGTTTGCAGCATGCCCTAACGATGCTACAAAAGATGTGAAAAATAATGCTTTATATATTTCGCCTTTAAATGGTGGAGAAGGCGTTGTTAGAGATGTTATAGAGATAATTATGAAATCCCAAGGAGTTTGGAAAAAAGTTTTGGATAGATTCTCATGTTAAGCTTTACAAAAATTAGAAGAAAGTTTTATTATTATGGCGCTTTGATTTTCTCAAAAGTAGTATTATTTATTCCATACAAAATGTCAGTAGGTTATTTTAGTAAATTTTTCGGAATCTTAGCTTATTTTGTTGCTATTAGTGGCAAGAATATTGCAAAAAAAAATATAAAGAGCTGTTTCCCTCAAAAAACTAACAGCGAAATTAGAAAAATGATTATAGAAATTTTTTCTAATGAAGCAAAGAATTTTTTTGAACTTGCTAATTTCTCAAGAATGGATTCTAAATTTTTAAATAATATTTCTATTGTTGAGAATGTGGATATTATAAAAAGTAGTTTAGCTAAAGGAAATGGCATACTTTTTTTAAGTGCGCATACTGGGAATTGGGAGGTTGCTGCAGCTTCTCTAGCAGCGTTAGGAATATCTCTTAATGTTGTTGCAAAAAAGATTTATATAGACGAACTCAATGATATGCTTGTAAACTATAGAACGATAAAAAATGTAAAAGTTATTTTGCGCGATCGTCCAGATACAGGCATAAAGCTTTTAAGAGCTTTAAAAAATGGTGGGGGTATTGCTTTGCTTATAGACCAAGATACAAATGTTCCTGGAGTGTTTGTTGATTTTTTTGGGCAAAAGGCCTGGACCCCTTCTGGCCTTGCTGTTATGGCTTTGAAATCTAAAGCAGATGTTTTACTGGCGTTAGATCAGAGAGTAGATAAATATAGGCATAAAACCGTAATAAGAGGACCTATAAGTATAGAATCTTCAGGTGATTTTGATACTGATGTTAAGGATTTTACGCAAAAAGCTTCCTTGATTTTAGAAGAACATATAAAACAATATCCTTCTCAATGGGTTTGGTTTCATGATAGATGGAAAACAAGACCATAATGATAATTTTGTCTGTTTTTAATTCCAAGCAAAGTGACTTAGTGTTTTAGTAATAGATATCTAATGAAACAATAATATCATATATATATTTTTATAAAATATTTGGAGAAAGTGGCTTTAAGTAGGAGGTATGGCAACAGAAAGATTAGTAAAATGGAGTAAAGAAGCACAGGAGTTTTTTGAAAAAACAGAAGACAACAGTATAGTATTAGATTTAGTTATATCTTATGCATGCGCAAGCCAAACAGGAGAGGGGTTTAAAGATCTTATAAATTCTATAAGCAGAAAACAGAGAAGAAATTAAAAAAGGTAAAGAAAGTTAATATTACAGATACTGCTTACCTATTTATAGATACTGCATAAGTGATTTAAGGGATATGAAAAGGAAATAGAAGTCAAATATTTTTGCTACCAATTATTTTAGTAGGAATACTTTTATGAATAATTTTAAAAAAGTCAAGTTAATTTTAGTTTTTGTCCTTTTTATTTTTTGTATATTTTTTGGATGCAAACAAAAAGAAGTTAGTATAGAAGAAACTCCTCCCATATCAGAACAAGCAATAGAAAAGTTTACTATTACTCAGACAAATGAAGGGAAATTAAAGATGATTTTAGAAGCAGAAGCTGCCACAATAAATGAAGAAACTCAAATTGCTAATTTAAAATTACCTATTGTGAAATTTTATAATAGTGGAGATTATGCTTCTACTCTTGTTGGTGAGAAAGCAAAAATAAATATGGAAACGTATGATATAGAAGGTGTTGGTAAATGTACTATTGACACTATAGATAACGAACGACTTCAAACTATGAATTTGATGTATGATGCATCCAAAGAATTAATATATAGCAATAGAGATATAGTAATTACAAAGCTGGGTCAAAAAGTTTATGGAACAAGTTTTCACTCTGATACAAAGCTAGATAATATTATAATAAAAGATCAGAGGACAGTAATTGATTAGGTTTAATTTTGTATTTTTTATTATTTGTTTTTTTGTTAGGTTCTCTTTTTCAAATGTTACATCTGAAAAAACTGTTATAACTGGTGATATAATGGAAATAAAAAATACAGGTAAGGTAACTATTTCCAAAGGTCATTCTGTTGCAGTTAATGAATATAGTATTGTAAATGCCGATGAAATGTCTTATGATAAAGAAAAATCTTTAATTTCAGCTAAGGGGAGTGTTAAACTGTTTTATAAAACTGAAGAATTAGAACCTGTTGAAGTTTATGGTAATTATTCAAATTATAATCCAAAAACTCAAAAAGGAAAAGTTTGGGGAAATGCGTTAATAAAGTATTTTGTTAATAATTCTACAGTCCCTTTAGTTTTACGCGCTAAAGAAATCTATGTAGATAAAAGCAAGCAAACTCTAGATGCGTGTAATAATGTTGTAGTTACAACATCTTCTGGAACAATTTACGCTGATAAGGGCAATTTTGACAAAAAAACTTTAAGAGTTGTTTTTAAAAAAGGCAAAAAAAAGCCTGTAGCACATGTGTTGGGTGATGGTAAAAAGGGAGTATATGAAGCAGATGAAATGATTTTTTATCATTCTAAAAATGATGATAAAAGGATAATTATGAAAGGTTCTGTTTTAGGAAAAGTTAAAATGGAAGATGAAAAAAATGATATTAAAAACTGAAGAATTATTTAAGAAATATAAGTATAGAATGGTTGTAAATGGTATAAGTATAAGTGTAAGAAAAGGGGAAGTTGTAGGTCTTTTAGGTCCCAATGGAGCTGGTAAAACAACAACATTTTATATGACAGTAGGCCTTATAAAACCTTATGATGGTAGTGTGTATTTAAATGATGATGAAATAACAGATTGGACTATGTACCAAAGAGCAAGAGCAGGTATTGGTTATCTATCTCAAGAGCCATCTATATTCCGTGGACTTACTGTTGAGGATAATTTGTTTGCTATAGCGCAAATGTTACCCATTGAAAAATCTCAGCAAAAGGAAAAAGTAAATACATTGCTTTCAGATTTTGGCCTTGCAAAATTGCGTAAACAACAAAGTGTAACTTTGTCTGGAGGAGAAAAAAGAAGGCTTGAAATTGCAAGAGCTTTGATTACAGACCCTAAGTTTTTGCTTTTAGATGAGCCTTTTGTTGGAATTGACCCTGTAACTGTTTATGAGATTCAAAAAATTATAAAAAGTTTAAAAGAAAGAGGCTTAGGAATACTGATAACAGATCACAATGTAAGAGAAACTCTTGAAATTATAGATAGGGCTTATATAATTTATGAAGGTAAAATTTTACTTGAAGGAACTGCCCAAGATTTGCTAAACAACCCAAAAGCAAGGAAAGTTTATCTTGGTGATAACTTTAAGATGTAACTATTGATTGAAAGATTACAAACAAATTTTGTATATTTTAACGTACTACAAAGGAGACGAAAATGCAGATCAATATTACTGCTAGGCACCTAAAGTTAACAGACGCTATTGATTCTTATGTACGCAAAAAAATTTTAAAATTTGATAAGTTTTATGATGGAGATGATGTTTATTCACATGTAATCCTATCAGTAGAAAAGAATAGACAGATAACAGAAATAATTTTTCATATAGGAAAAATTTCATTTAGAGCAAAAGACCAATCAGAAGATTTATACGCATCAATAGACTTAGCTTCAGATAAACTCGAAAAGCAACTTAAAAAACATAAAGAAATTTCAAAAGATCATAGAAAGGAACCATCAAAAGAGTATACGACTTTAGAAGAAGTTTTTTCTTATGATGTTATGGACGACTCTAGGACAAAAATTGCCGAGATAAAACGTTTTGATTTAAAACCTGTAAGCTTAGAAGAGGCTATTGATGAAATGGATAATCTAGGATATAGGGTTTATATGTTTAAAGATGGACAAAAAGATAAAATATGTGTGCTTTACAGGAATGATAGTGGTTCAATAGTGCTTTTAGAACCTAATGAAAAAATGTAGCACAAAAATAGGAGAAATTTAGATGAAAATTATGGATTTTTTGAGCCGAAATGAAATTATTGTTGATTTGAAGGCAACAGATAAAAAGTCAGCAATAGTTGAACTAGTAAATGTTTTAGAAAAAACAAAAAAAATCAAAAAAACTGATGAGATTATAAATGTGCTTTTAGAAAGAGAGAAGCTAGGTTCAACAGGAATTGGACAAGGTGTAGCTATTCCTCATGCTAAAACAGATGTGCTTTCAGAACAAATGGGAGTGCTGGGCATATCTCATAAAGGAATAGAGTTTAACTCTTTAGATGGAGAATTAGTGCATATAATTTTTCTTCTAGTAGGACCTGTGGAAGTGGCCGGACAACATTTAAAGGCATTATCTAGAATTTCAAGATTATTTAAAGATAAATTTTTAAGACAAGCTATAAGGGAAGCTAAAACGACAGAAAACGTTGTAAAAATTATACAGCAAGAGGATATATATTAAAATATGGATATAAAAACCCTTCTTGCTGAAAAAGCTAAAGATTTTAAATTCGAGCTTTTAGTAAGTGAGGGGTTAGATAGAAAAATTTTAGTACCTGATATAAATAAGCCAGGTTTGGCTATTGCTGGTTTTTTTAAACATTTTCCGTATGAACGTATACAGGTTATAGGTATAATAGAACACACATACTTAAAACACTTAAGTTATGATGAACAGTTAAAAGTTTTAAATAAAATTTTTTCTCATGAAAACTCCGTAGGCTGTATTTTAACAAGAAATTTAGAACCTACAGAAGCAATACTTAAAACTTTTGCTGATTTAAACGTTCCTTTATTAAGCACAGAATTAAAATCTTCTATGTTTATAGGGGATTTAGGTTATTATCTAAATGAAAAACTTGCTCCATCGATTAAAGTTCATGCTGTTATGACAAATGTTTATGGACTAGGAGTTTTAATTATTGGTAAGTCTGCAATTGGTAAGTCTGAATGCGCTATAGAACTTGTTAAAAGAGGGCATAAATTTATTGCTGATGATGTTGTAAACATAAGAAAGCGTTCAGGGCGAACTTTAGTAGGCAGTGGTTTAGAGGTTACTAAGCACCTTATAGAAATAAGGGGTATAGGAATAATAGATGTTAAGGATTTGTTTGGTGTTGGCAATATTTTAGATGAATCTAAAATAGAGCTTGTAATAAGGCTAGAAGACTGGGGAAATTCAAAGCAGTATGATAGAGTAGGTTTAGATGAGTCTTACATTGAATATTTAGGTGTGAAAATTCCAGAAATTGTAGTGCCTGTGGCACCGGGTCGTAACCTTGCTGTTTTAGTTGAAACTGCAAGTTTAAATCAAAGGATTAAAAATAAAAGTTGTTTTACCGCCAGAGATTTAGATGTTAGGTTACAAAAAGAGATAAACAAAAATAGTTTATGACTAAATTATATATAATTTCAGGAATGTCTGGTGCTGGGAAAAGTCAAACGCTTAAGATTTTTGAAGATTTTGGTTTTGAGTGTGTTGATAATATGCCAATTGTAATGTTCCAACCTTTTTTAGATATTTGTCTTAAGAACAAAGATAAATATAAAAATGTTGCAATTAATATTGATTCTAGAGCAGGTAAAGATTTATCTCATTTCAAAGAAATTCTAGTGGTTTTAAAAAATAAAAAGATTAAATATAAAGTTATTTTTTTAGACGCTACTGATAAAGTTTTAATAAGACGTTATTCAGAAACACGTCGCAGACATCCCTTGGGTAAGTCAGTTTCTTTAGGCATATCTGTTGAAAGAGAAATTATAAAAGACATTTTTGAGGTTGCAGATGAAGTTATAGACACTTCAGTCCTAACTATAGGTGAATTAAAAAAAACTATTTCAGTAATCGCAAAAGTTAATCAATTTGGTAGACAATATTTAAATATATCTGTAGTTTCTTTTGGATATAAATATGGAATTCCTAATGACGCAGATATTGTCTATGATGTGCGTTTTATAACAAATCCAAATTATGTGTACGAACTAAAATACAAAACAGGCCAAAATAAAGCTGTTAAGGACTATATAAAAAAGCAAAAAGAACTTAAAGGTTTTTTTAGTATGTTTTCTAAATTAATAGAGTTTACTTTGCCCTACTACATAAAGGAAGGTAAAAGTTACTTAACTATTGCAGTTGGTTGTACAGGTGGTAGACATAGATCGGTTTTTATTGCAGAAAAACTTGCTGATTTTTTAAAAAGTCAAAAATATAAAGTGCAACTAAATCATAGAGACATATTGCAAAGTAAATAATAGACGATTACCTCTTTCTTGGAGAGTAATTATGGTTAAAATTGTTATAGCAGCGCATGGTAACCTGGCTAAATCTTTAATTAATTCTGTAGAACTTATAGTTGGCAAGCAGGAAAATCTTTATGCTATTTCTAACGAAAAAAGTGATAGTCTAATACAGTTACAAGATAAAATAAAAAGCCTTTTAAGCGATGTAATAGATCAAGACGGTGTTTTAATACTTACAGACATGATGGGTGGTAGTCCAAACAATGCTTCTTGTAGAATGCTTGATGACTTTAAAGTTGAAATTATTTCAGGTGTAAATCTTCCTATGTTATTATCTGCTATTTTTGCAATTAAAAACTCTCAAGATGTTTCACAATTGGCTGATAAAGTTTTTACTGAAACTCAAAAAAGCATAATTAATATTAGAAAGACTTTGCTTGAGAAAAAATAGTATGTTGGGTGAGGAAAGATAGTGCCTATATCTCTTGTAAGAATAGATGATAGACTTGTTCATGGCCAAGTAGTTCAAGGTTGGCTTAAAGTAATTCCTGTGGATATTCTTTTGGTAGCTTCAGATATTGCAGCTGAAAACAAAATTCAAAAAATGCTTATGGAAATGGCTGTCCCAAGTGATATCAAGCTTGAAGTAAAGAGTCTGCAAGATGCAGTCGCGGTTTTAAAAGTGGTTAATTGTAAATATAATATTATGGTTTTAGTTGCAAGCCCCAAAGAGGCTTTTTATATACTGGAACAGGGTGTGAGATTTAATTCTTTAAATATTGGAGGTATGCACTTTTTAAGTGGGAAAAAACAAATTTTAAGTAATGTTTGTGCTGATGATAGTGATATTAAATTTTTATATAGAATTTATCAGAAAGGCATTGAGTTAGAGTCGAGGATTTTGCCAGGAGATGAAAGGTTAAATATTATTCCTTTGATAGAAAAAGAATATTTAACTTTACCCGAGGTGGAAAGATGAGTAAAGTTAAATTTATTTTTTGTACACATAATCACCAACCGATTGGTAATTTTGGTTGGGTTTTTGAAAAAGCTTATCAGTCAGCATATAAACCGTTTTTGGATGTTTTATCTAAACACAGTGACATAAAATGGAACTTACATTTAAGTGGAATTCTCTGGGAATATTTAGAAAGAGAACATAAAGACTATGTTAAGATCGTTAAAGATTTTGTTGATAAAGAAAAGATAGAAATATTATCTGGAGGTTATTTTGAACCTATAATGTCTTCTGTTCCAGATAAAGATAAACTTGGACAAATAGAGAAGTTAACGAAATATTTGAAAAGTAAATTTGGGGAATCTCAGGCAAGTGGCATATGGCTTGCAGAAAGAGTATGGGAACCTTCTATGGCAAAAATTTTTTTTCAAGCTGGTATGAAATATACAGTTTTAGATGACTGCCATTTTGCAAATGCAGGGTTTGATGTCGATAAATTAAATGGTTATTATACAACAGAAGAAGAGGGGTATAAATTAGATATATTCCCTATAAGCCAAAAGATGAGATATTTGGTTCCTTTTTCTAATGTAGAAGATACGATTGAACATTTTAGATATTTGATACAAAAGAGTCCAGTAGAAGACACTATCGTTATTATGGCAGATGACGGTGAGAAGTTTGGAATGTGGCCTAGTACATATAAACATGTTTATGAGAACAAATGGTTGCATAATTTTTTGACCGCATTAGAAAATAATTCCGATATTGTAGAGACTGTAACTTTTAGTGAGATTCTAAAATTAAGAGAGTCTTCTCAAAGGATATATTTGCCATGCTCATCTTACTTTGAAATGTCTAAATGGGCATTACCATTTGAGTTGCGAGAGAATTTTGAAAATGTTTTAAATAGAAATACTTGTGATATTGAAGCAAGAAAGTTTTTAAGAGGAGGGTTTTGGAGAAATTTTCTTGTAAAATATGAAGAGTCAAATAATATGCATAAAAAGATGCTCTATATAAGTGATAAAGTTGAATGTTTAAAAGATGATGATAAGAAAGCTTTTAAAAAAGCTAAAGATTTTTTGTATGCTGGACAATGCAATTGTGCATATTGGCATGGAGTTTTTGGAGGCATTTATCTTCCTCATTTGAGAAATGCTGTTTATAGTAACATTATAAAAGCTGAAAACTGTTGTAATAAGTCTATGTTTAAAAAACCTTCTTGGAATATTTTTGATATAAATTGTGACGGTCAAGACGAGTACTTGTATGAATGTAAAACACAAAACATTTATATGTCTGCATATTCTGGAGGCTCAATTTTTGAGTGGGACATTTTTAAAATTAGTTACAATTTATTGGACGTGCTTACAAGACGCTATGAACCTGACCATAAAAGATTAAAAGAAAATATTGATAAAGCTGTAATAGTAAATGATAATTCACTAGAAGTACAAAGTATACACAGTGATTCTATTGAAGTTAAAGAATTCGGGCTAGATAAGTATCTTGTATATGATAATTATAAAAGAGCCTCTTTAATTGATCACTTTTTTTCATGTGATATAGAGTATGATTCTTGTGTGGTTGGCAGTTATGAAGAAAAAGGTGATTTTGTGTCTGGCAAATATGAAGTGAAATTAGTTATTGGGAGAAAATTTTTAAAAAAGCAAGCAAAACTTAGTTTGTGCCGTTATGGTAGTGTTTGTGGAAAAAATGTTAAGCTCGTTAAAGAAGTTTTACCGTTGACAAATGGCTATCATGTAGACTATTCTATAAAAAATAATTGTAGTGATAGTTTAGAGATTTGTTTTTCTCCAGAACAGATGTTTGCCTTTTCTTCAAAAACAGGAGATGATGTGGGAAATTTAAAAAATATTGAAATTTGGAAAAGATACGACGATTATCTAAAAATAGAAATAGAGCTTAAATTATCTGAAAAATGTGATTTGTTTGTTTATCCAGTTGAAACTGTTATCAATTCTGATAATGGCTATGAACGGACATATCAAGGAACAGCTGTGATGCCATTGGTTAGATGTAATATAGAATCTGGCAAAGAAAAGAAGTTCTCTATGGAGACAGTTGTAAATTTTAAATAACGTGTGGGTGGCCTATGACAGAAAGTATATTTTTTTACGCTTTAATAGGTTCGTTTTGTAGTATGGACGTAACTGCTTTTGGGCAGTTTATGATTTGTCGTCCTATATTTTGTGCTTCTGTTGTTGGTTATTTTATGGGAGATGTTAATACTGGGCTTTGGATAGGTATGATTGTAGAGTTGCTTTGGGTAAATGCTATCCCAATGGGGGTAATAGTGCCAGTTGACGTTTCTTTGATAAGCATTTTATCTACTTTTTGGGTATGCAAATATTTTCTTGGAGTACAAGAAGCAGCGGTTTTTGCTTTAGTTTTAGCTGTCCCTTTTGCGTATTTTTATAGAGACATAGATATATCTGGGCGAAATTTTAACACTAAAATTATGCATTTTGTTGAAGATGGTATAAAAAACCAAGAATATTGGCGTATGCATGCGGCTATATATGTAGGACTTTTTCTTTTTGCATTAAGACTTTTTTTGTTTTATTTGTTTGCTATGTATGTTGGAGGTTTAATATATTCTGGACTTTATTTACAACTATCTCAATTTATTATTTTGGGTTTAAGAAATGCTTGGTATTTACTACCTATAGTTGGTTTTGCATTAGTTATAAAAGAGTTTAATATTTTTAGAAAATTGTTTTTTAAGGAACTTTAAGATGATTAAAGTATATATAAAAATGTTTGTGAGGTCTTTTTTCTTGCAGGCGTTATGGAATTTTGAAAGAATGCAAAACATAGGTTTTGTTTATATTTTAAAGCCATTCTTAGATAAAGTGTATCTAGATGAAAAATCTAAGCAAGAGGCTCTAATAAGGCATATGGGCTATTTTAATACTCACCCATATATGGCCAATTTACTTTTTGCTATAGTTGCAAGCTTAGAAAAAGAAAAAAGTGAAAATAAAGCAAATTCCCTTGACATAAGTATAAGTGGTATTAAAAATCAAATGGCAGGTCCACTAGCAGCAATTGGTGACCCTTTATTTTTTGGTTCGTTAAGGCCTTTAGTAGCTTGTTTTAGTATTTTAGTTATGTTGTTGTTTATGAAATTTTTAGATCAGAGTTTTCAAGAGTATGCAATTTTTGTGCCGATTATTTTTATTGTTGGCTATAATGTTTTTCATATTGTTTCTAGATGTTGGCTTATGTTTATAGGTTTTAAGTTTGGCAAAGATAGTTTTTCTGTCATCTCAAACTCTAAAACTTTAATGCCCATAATAAAATATGCTGGATTTGTTGTTGCTATAGTTGCGTTATTTGTATACCTACTAATTTTTAAATCTAGTCCTATAAGCAACTTGTTTTTTGGAATCAAAGAAAACGACTTGGCTTTATATATAATAGTTTTTTTGTTTTCAATAATTTTTAGTAGATTGGGAGTAATTTTTTTACTTTACAGCATAATAATAATATGTTCCTTAGTATCTTATTTAAGGATTTAAAAAATGAAAGAAAAGATTATAACTGTTTCTAATAGGATGGGTTTGCATGCAAGGCCTGCTGCTATGCTTGTGCAAACTGCAAATAAGTATCAATCTTCTGTGAAAATTATAAAAGATGACTTCGATATAGATGGAAAAAGTATTATGGGAATTATGGCTTTAGCTGCAGGACAAGGAAGTCAGTTGAAATTTATTGTAGACGGTCCAGATGAAAACGAAGTTTTAACTGAGCTTGAGAGTTTGTTTAAATCTAATTTCAGTGAGTAAGAGAAAATAAGATGCCAAAATCGAAGAATATCGTCTTAAAAGGAGTTGCTGCCTCCACAGGTGTAGCTATAGGGAAAGCATTTCTTCTAGATGAGGATGATTTTTGTCTGATTTATAAAAAAATTCCTAAGAATGCAAGAGCAAGTGAAAAAAAACGCCTTGATGATGCGATTGAGAAAACAAGACAAGAACTTAAAGAAATTTATAATAAAATTAATGATATTTTGGGTGAAAATTATGCTCATATAACAGATGCTCATATTTTGATTTTAGATGATCCAACTATGAGAAGAGATGTTTATAAACTTATAGAAGATGGCGCTAATGCAGAATATGCCATATTTAAAGTAATAGGTAAGATTATTCGTTCTTTTGAATCGATTAAAGATGATTATTTTAAAGAGAGAAAAGTTGATGTACAGGAAGTTTGTAAAAAAATTCTAGCAAATTTGTTGGGCAAGCAAGAAAAGAACCTTATAAATTTAAAAGAAAATTCTATAGTGGTTGCTCATAATTTGACGCCTGCAGATACTGTTACAATAAGGGAAAAGCTAATTAAAGGTTTTGTTATTGATATTGGTGGAAAAACTTCGCACACTGCTATCATGGCGCAAGGGCTTGGAATACCAGCTGTGGTTGGTTTAAAAGTTGCATCTTCTCAAATAAGAACAGAAGACACAATAATACTAGACGGAAATGTTGGTGAAATAATATTAAACCCATCTGAAGAAATATTAGAAAAATATCAAAAAAATTATGATAAGCAATATGAACAGATCAAAGAGTTAAAAAAATTAAAAGATTTAAGTGTTGAAACAATAGACAAACACAGTGCTTTGATTTTTGCAAATATTGATAACTCTGGCGAAGTGTCAACTGCTTTAAATAATGGAGCAAGGGGTATAGGTCTTTACAGGACAGAATTTATGTATTTTAATCGCAATGCTATGCCATCTGAGCAGGAGCATTTTGAAGAATATGCTAAAGTTGTAAAAGAAATGTCGCAGTATCCTACAACTATAAGGACAGTAGATTTGGGTGGAGATAAATTTACAAAGCTCGGGCTATTAAAACTTGGACAAGAGCAAAATCCATTTTTAGGGTTGAGAGCCATAAGGTTATGTCTTAAATATCCTGATATTTTTATTTCTCAATTAAAAGGTATTTTAAGAGCGTCTGCTTTTGGTAAGGTAAGGCTCATGTATCCTATGATATCAGGTATTGACGAGCTTAGAGACGCAAACAAAATACTTCAAAGTGTTAAGCAAGAATTAAGAAAAAAGAATGTAAGTTTTGATGAAAATATGGAAGTAGGCGCAATGATAGAAATACCTTCTGCAGCTGTTATTATGGACGTTATAGGTAAAGAAGTAGACTTCGTTTCAATAGGGACCAATGATTTGATACAATATACTCTAGCAGTTGATAGAGTAAACGAAAACGTTGCAAATATTTATGATCCTAAACATCCAGCAGTTTTAAGACTTATTAAACAGGTTATAGATAGTGCTCATAAAGAAAAAATAGAGGTTGGAATTTGTGGCGAAATGGCTGGAGATCCACGCTATACAGCTATTCTTTTAGGTTTTGGACTTGATGAGTTTAGTGTATCGGCATCACAAATTCTTAAAATAAAAAAAGTTATACGTAGCGTATCTTTTAAAGAAGTAAAAAAGGTATCAGATAAAATTCTACAATGCGGGGACAAAGAATCTATTTTAAAAATAATGAGTACGATACAAGTGCATTAGCTAAATTTTGTAAGTATTTAATATAAATTAGATATAAATTGTAAGATTGAAGGGCAAATAACATTAGAAATTGTAGCAATGGTTCATCATTTCCCAAATCTTCAAAAAGTAGTAAGATGATTGTCTCCTTGTTTTAGCGTAAGTAAGTTTGAAAATGTTTCTGAATTTATGTTAGATTATAAAAATGGTTTATATATTGGATACTCATATGCGATTGAGAATAAAGAAGTTGTAAAAGAAATGAGGATTTTTAAAAGACATTAAAAGACAAAAGATAGATAATTTAAAAAATTCGAAGAAACTACTAAAGAATGAGCTTATGGAAAATAATTTATTAAGAACTGTAGATTATGTTCCATGCCATGTTTATTGATTGGATTATAATAATATTTATCAAGGTTGTAACGAAATATAAGTGGTAGGGGGTATATAGGGATAAGAGGAGTAGTAGAAGGGATGCTGAAAGTAGGGTATGCTATTTAAGCTGAGAAGCAGTAAGTTAAAAGTTATTTTTTTGTAGATATAAACCGGTATATAATGATTGCAATAGTATATACCGGTTTTTTATTTGAAAAAAAAGATGTATAATTTGAATAAATATAGGGAGTTAGAGAAAAGGGATATAAAATAGACGAGATTAGCGAGGTTACTATATGCATGATAGTAAAGGAATAAGGATATAGGAAAGGAGAAGGAAGAGAAAATGAAGAAGTTACCAATAGGGACACAGACATTTGAGAAGTTAAGAACCGATAATTATGTGTATGTAGACAAGACAGAGCATGTATATAATTTAATAAACAATGGAAGTGTATACTTTTT
>JAISBM010000020.1 GCA_031266185.1 Endomicrobium sp.
TAATCATGCGACAACTTGGCGAAATGAACACTCAAGATCCTTCTGCTGGCTCCTCTAGCTATTTCGCTTACAAGTATTGGGGTAAGTTCCCTGGCTTCTTAGCTGGGTGGAACTATTGGGTTTTACAAGTTCTAGTAGGCATAGCAGAACTTACTGCTGTTGCTGCTTATGCTCAATATTGGTTCCCAAATTTAGCTACGTGGAAAACAGCACTACTGTTTTTTCTTTTAGTTAACGCCATAAACCTTACAACAGTAAAAGCCTACGGCGAAGTTGAGTTTTGGTTTTCTTCTATTAAAATTGTTGCTATTTGCGCTATGATTTTAACCGGTAGCTATATATTATTCTTCAACAGTTCTTTAGTGCCAAACGCTTCTTTTAACAATTTGTGGCAACCATTTAATGTTGGACCAAATATTTCTAAGTCTTTATTTAGCGGATTCTTCCCTCATGGGATTTTTGGACTAATAATGGCGTTACCTACAATTACTTTTTCGTTTGGCGGGTTAGAACTTATTGGAATTGCCGCTTCAGAAACAGAAGATCCAAAAAGAACAATACCCAAAGCGATAAACCAAGTTGTGTTTCGTATTTTAATCTTTTATGTCGGGTCTCTAACAGTACTACTTTCTTTATATCATTGGAGCAACTTAAGTGTTTCTGATAGCCCTTTTGTTATGATCTTTGACAAAATTGGGTTTAAGTACACTGCTTGGTCTTTAAATTTTATTGTCCTTACTGCTGCTCTTTCTGTTTATAACAGCTGCTTGTACAGCAACAGTCGTATGCTTTACGCTCTTGCACTACAAAAGAATGCGCCTAACTTGTTTTCTAAAACTAACAAAAATAAAATTCCAGTAACTGCTATTTTAGTTTCTGGAATGTTAACATTCTTGGTTGTACCTCTAAACTATTTTATTCCTAACTGGTTTGACGCTTTTAAAATTGTAATGAGCTTTATAGTCGTTTATATTCTTGTTAATTGGGCAATTATTACATTGTCTCACATTAAATTTAAACAAGTAAACAAACAAACTTTGTTCCCTGTTCCTTTTTATCCTTACTCAAGCTATTTAACGTTAGCTTTTGTTTTATTTATTTTAGGCGCTATGACTTTACCTCAAATTGGTATGTCTAAACAAGTTGTAGCAATACCATTCTGGATATTATTCGTATACATTTGCTACAAAATCACAAAAAAATAAAGATCACAACAAGACCGCCAACTTAGGATTGTTCCAATATATCTACAAAATCTTGCTGAGAATGTTGTGACTTAACACTTTCTTCCTGCTACCTTCTTGCATACCTTTTACTCCTTTTATCTACTTTCTAGTCAATACCTCTCCCTCTTTTTTATCCTTAAATTTATTTTATTGCTGTTTGAGACTACAATGCACTCTCTTTTTTTGTGAAAATGACTCACAACCCCAGTTAACATTATATCCAACATTAAAATTAACTCTATTCCGTGGATAATAAAAAAAACATTATAATATTAGACCAATTGTCAAAGCGATAAAGTTTTACATCAAAACAAATAAACTCATACAACAATTCAAAAGTTTTATATTGAATTGATATAAAATTTTTGACTTTTGCATGTTTTTAATGTATTATTACATAAAAACATTGGAGCATTGTTGTGGATAACTTAATAAAACGACCTTTTTACTTTAATGTTCTTAGAGATTGGAAAGACAGTGAGTTTATAAAAATTATAACTGGGATTCGACGTTGTGGCAAATCAACTCTCTTTTTGCTATTTCAAAATTATCTTAAAGAAAACGCCGTAACAAACAAGCAAATACAAAGCATAAATTTTGAAGATGCAAACTTTACGCACCTTTTGGACTGGAAAATTCTTCACGACCATATACAATCCAATCTTATTTCAGACAAAAAAAATTACATATTTTTTGATGAAGTACAGAATGTTCCTGCTTTTCAAAAAGCAGTGAATAGTTTAAGACTCAAAAAGAATGTGGATTTATACCTTACAGGATCTAATTCACATATCTTATCTGGAGAACTGACTACTTTAATTTCAGGTAGATATGTGGAAATAAAAATGCTGCCCCTTTCATTTAAGGAGTATATTTCAGTATATCCGTTTAATAAAACAATACAGGACAAATATGCAGATTATATTCATAACGGTTCGTTCCCTATATCATTAGAATTTACAAAAGACCAACAATGGAATGATAGCAGAATAAGACTTTTTCTTGAAAATGTTTATAATTCTGTTGTGTTAAAAGATATTGTTGGTAGATATAACTTTAAAAATGTATCACGTCTTGAAAGTGTAATAAAGTTTATGTTTGATAATATAGGTAACAAAACATCAATAAAAAGAATAAGCGATATGCTTAAAACAGAAAAACTATCAGTCCAGCCAAAAGATGTAGATGCGTATATTAACGCAATGTTAACAACTTTTATACTTTACAAAGTAGACAGATACAATGTAAAAGGCCGACAAATGTTAAAGACAAATGCAAAATATTATGTTGCAGACATAGGTATTCGTTATTATCTTTTAGGAAAAGAAGGTGATGAAGGGCATATATTAGAAAATATAGTTTACCTGGAATTGTTACGACGAGGATATAAAGTTTTTGTAGGTAAAGTTGATAACGTAGAGGTAGACTTTGTAGCTATAAAAGACGGGAATACTCAGTATTACCAAGTAACACAAAGCGTAGAAAACAAAGACGTCTTAAATCGAGAATTAAAATCTTTATCTGCTATACATGACCATAACCAAAAGTTTCTTTTGACAACTAACCTAGGAGAGCAATCTTTTAACGGAATACAACATATCAATGTATTTAAATGGCTTGTACAATGAATGATTGCTCAATACCAAAACTTAATTACTACCATTACCTGCAACACTAAAGGTGCTGTGAGTTACTAAATTAATAACTTGACCTGCTATACTTATACTTTTCATTTTTTCAATTATATCCTCAAAGCTCGCTATCATATATAAAGTCCGTCCGTAAGTCCAAGGTTTTTAAGGGAAGTGCGTAGTGCATAGGTTGGCTTATATTCCGCTCTGTAAAAATCAAGGCTTTTTGCACCCGTCCTTATACCTGCTTTTACTTCAATAGGGATAAACATCACCGTCATACTGCAAGACAAAATCCAACTCTGCTGCGCCTTTGTTTCGTCCCCAGTAATAAAGCCGTTTTCTCAGTGGCTTTAAGCTCCTGCATAACAAATTGCTCTGCAAAAGCCCCGTTGAATTCCTTAAAAATCCGCGCGTCTGGGTTTAAGAAAGTTTTCAGTTCTAGTTCTGCCTTTGCCGCCAACAGCCCCACATCGAGCATATACAGTTTGAAATTATCCTTTTGGGCATGGGAGACGCAAGGGGAATTCGCGGAATCGTTATACGCAAGGATTTATATATAAGTCCTGTGTCAGTAAGCCATTGAAGTGCGTCTTCAAACGCACTTGCGTGTCCACCCTTTTTAATTTCCGTATAGACAACACGTTTTTTCTCTTTTGCCAAATGCATGGAGATATAATCCCAAATAAGGCGGCGGTAATATGCTTGCTAAAATCGTTTTCGTAGCCGGCGAGTATCTCATTTTGGATTTTCCGCACTTCGTAAAAATCGTGCCGCTAGGAATATGCGGACACGGCGCGAGGCATACAGCCCACATAGAAATAAGTTCGCAAAAGTTCGATAAATTTGGAGGCAAGTCCTTGTATTACCATCTTGTCAAACGATTTTGCCACGTCAATCATACGCCATTCGTCTATTGCATATAAAAACTCGTAAAACGATAGAGGGTATAATGTTAAGCGATCAACTTTACCAACGGGGAACGAGTTGCCTTCGTGCATAGTAACGCCTAAAAAACTGCCTGCAGCAATAATATAGTATTGTGGAGCATTTTCTACAAAATATTTAAGGGAATTTAAGGCGCGGTTACACTCCTGCACTTCGTCAAATACAATTAAGAGTATCAGCTGGGGTAATCTTTTTTCGCTTTTCTGCCGAAAGCATTGCGATAATCCGTTCTGGGTTAAGGTCGTAATCAAACTGTTTGGCTATTTCAGACTCGTTGAAAAAGTCCATATAGACGACATTTTTATACTCATTTTTCCCAAACTCTTTCATAAGCCAAGTTTTACCAACCTGTCGGACGCCAAGCAAGAGAAGTGGTCGGCGGTCTAGGTGAGCTTTCCAAGTTTTAAGGTCGTTATAAAGTTTGCGCTTCATAAGGATTCTTCTTGTTTACAAGAAGATTGTATCATAAAATTGACATTTTTCAGGGGGTGTTTGTGTCAAAATGTACTTTGGGCTGAAAGTGGATCAAGGGTAACGGTAGTAGGCATATCTAAATTTCCCACAACATTATCAAGCACATCAAGGTACACGGCATACAGATTAGCATTAGGCAAACTCATATCACTTTTACTTAACATGATAGTATTATTAGTAGCACAGTCACAGTGAACGTAGAAATGGTACTACTTCTATTATAACCCCTCACACACGCTGCATAAACATCATCATCAATAATAACACTGCTATTAAAAAATTGTCCTGACACAGATTATAGTTTGGTTGGTGTAGTTTAGAACCTCAACGGAGTTACCTCAAAGAGCGTATGAGCAACAAACATTTAATATTTCAAATTAGCTCTGTCTGAAGCAAAATTCATTTATGTCTTTCTTGTCTTATTATTTTGCAAGTTTGCTAATTTGTTTAAATGTTTATTGCGATTGCTCTAGTAACGTAGATAAGGTTATAAACTAGACCAACCAGCGTCCCATAATACACATACCCCCGTACAACCTACTTCAACACTACTACTAATGTTAATAGATTATTGTCCATATTGATAGGACACGGCACAGTTATAGGATTATGATCATCATCCTTTGGATCAAGGATACAACCGCGCCCCAAAAACACTATAAAAATTCTCACACTGCGCACTAAGATTAATTGTATTCCCTGCAGGCACAACACATCCCATCTAATTGCATCACTTAACACAGGCCACCTGCCATAAATATTTACCATCATTAGTACTGAAAAACGGCAATGCCTATTTAAGTGAATCTGCTTAAGTAAGCATTGCTGTTTAATTGCTACCTATACTTTTTCTTTACTAATCATCAACTTTACTATCAGAAGCTGGCTTTGCTTCCACTGCGTTCTGCGCCTCTTGATCGTTTTCATCTTTTACTACAGAAGCAAGCGCTGCAACTTTATCACTTTGGCCAAGCTTAACAAGCTTTACACCTTGAGTATTTCTACCTATTATAGAAATACTATTAACTCTCAGCCTAATTGTAATGCCGTCTTTTGTCATTATCATCACTTCTTCATCAGCATTGGCCTTTTTTATGCCCACAACATCTCCATTCCTTTCTGTAGCTTGCATGTTTATTACACCATGTCCAGATCTTCTCTGTAAACGATACTTCCCGACTTCTGTTCTTTTACCATACCCATTCTCAGACACAGACAAAAAAATATCTTCCGGGGCAAGCACTTCCATACCTACAACTTCATCATCTTTCTCTAAAGATATTCCTCTTACACCCATACCGTTCCTCCCAATTGCGCGCACATCACTTTCTTTAAACCTTATAGCTATACCTTTCTTTGTTGCAATGATAACCTCAGGTTTTTTTTCTATAGCTTTTACTTGCACCAAAATATCACCATCTTCCAACTTAATGGCTATTATGCCACCTTTTCTTGGGTTTTTAAATTCTTCTAATGCAATCTTCTTAATTATACCTTTCCTCGTACACATAAGCAGATACTCATCTTTAATATCTCCTGCATTAAACGACCTTATAGGTATTGCTGCTGTTATTTTCTCTTCAGTGCCCTGCAATTGTAAAAGGTTCACTATAGCTTTACCTTTAGAAACTCTAGCACCTTCAGGTATTTCGTAAACCCTTGTCCAGTAAAGCCTACCCCTAGTAGTGAAGAATAACATGTAAGAATGAGAATTTGTGATAAACAAACTTTCCACAAAGTCCTCCTCTTTAGTATTCATAGCAGTTATTCCTCGTCCTCCTCTATGTTGAGCTTTATATGTATCTAAAGGAATGCGCTTGATATATCCAGAATGAGACATTGTCACTGCAACATCCTCTTCTTGAATCAAATCTTCGATGTTAAAATCTGCCTCTGCAGCTTGAATTTGTGTTTTTCTTTTATCGCCATACTCTTTTTTAATTTCAACAATTTCTTCTCTGATTATTGCTAAAACTTTTTTAGGGGCCGCTAAAATAGAACGAAGCTGCTCTATAAGTTTTATTTTTTCTAAATACTCGTCTTCTACTTCCTGTCGTTTTAGGCCAGTCAACTGACGAATTTTCATCTCCAAAATAGCTTCAGACTGCGCTTTTGTTAAATGAAATTTAGACATTAACACAGCTCTTGCCGCTTCTTCTTCACGCGACTCTTTTATTATTTTAATAACAGCGTCAATATTATCTATTGCTATTTTTAAACCTTCCAAAATATGCGCTCTATTTTCAGCTTTTTTCAAGTCAAACTGTGTTCTTCTTACTATAACAACTTTTCTATGCTCAATATGGTGCACCAAAATTTCTTTAATATTCATAACTTTTGGCCTATTATTTACAAGAGCAAGCATTATAACACCAAAAGAAGTTTGCATTTGTGTATGTTTATAAAGTTGGTTTAACACAACTTGAGCATTTGCATCACGTTTAATCTCTATAACTACTCTTATACCTTCTCTGTCAGACTCATCTCGCAAGTCAGAAATGCCGTCTATCTTTTTATCTTTCACTAAATCTGCAATAGAAGTTATAAGGTTTGTTTTATTTACTTGGTATGGAATTTCTTTTACAATTATAGCTTCTCTAAAACTTTTTAATTCTTCTATTTCGACTTTAGCTCTTATTTTTACAGAACCTCTACCTTTTTCCATATACTCTTTAATTCCGCCTTTCCCCAAAATAATAGCTCCTGTGGGAAAGTCAGGCCCTTTAATACACCTAGCTATTTCGCTAACTGGAAGTTCTGGATCGCCTATTAAAGCAACTAAAGCATCGCAAGTCTCTGCTAAATTGTGTGTGGGTATATTAGTTGCCATACCTACAGCAATACCTGAAGAGCCGTTAATTAAAAGGCTTGGCAATTTTGTTGGTAAAATTAAAGGTTCTTTTAAAGAGCCGTCATAGTTTGGTATAAAATCCACAGTGTTTTTATCTAAATCAGCAAGCATTTCATCTGTAATTTTATCCATTCTAATTTCGGTATAACGCATAGCTGCCGCAAAGTCACCGTCTATGCTACCAAAATTACCTTGTCCGTCTATCATTGGATATCTTAAAGAAAAGTCTTGTGCCATTCTTACAACTGCACCATAAACTGCAGAGTCACCATGTGGATGATATTTACCTAAAACGTCACCAACAACTCTTGCAGATTTTTTGTATGCCGTGTTATGCTTTAGTCCCATTTCCTTCATCGCATAAAGTATTCTTCTATGCACAGGCTTTAATCCATCTCTAACGTCCGGCAAAGCTCTTCCTACAATTACGCTCATAGCGTAATCTATATAAGAGGTCTTCATTTCATCTTCAATGTTTCTTGGAACAATGTTTGCTGTAACAACTTCAAGAGATGCCGAGTCTTGCAACTTTTTTGTGTCTTTATCTTTTGCCATTTCTGTCCTCTTATTTATTGTTATATCGTATTAACTATTTTATAGGTAAAAGTTCGTAAGTAGGCTTATCTGACTAAATGTCAAGATTTTTTACGTCTAGAGCATGCGTTTGTATAAAAGCCCTTCTAGGTTCTACTTGGTCACCCATGAGAGTTGTAAAGATTCTATCTGTCTCAATAGCATCTTCCAATTTTACTTGCAAAAGTTTTCTGTTTTTTATTTCCATTGTGGTTTCCCAAAGCTGATCAGGGTTCATTTCTCCAAGACCTTTATATCTTTGAATTGTCGCACCTTTGTTGCCAAGTTCTCTTATAGTGTCTATCAGCTCTGTTGTAGAATGCAACTCATAAATATCGCCATGCTCTTTTTTTTGAGAATCTTGCAAACGATAAATCGGCTTTTGGTGCATTTGTCCATAATGTTCTAAATCCAAACCTTCAAGCTCTAACTGCTTTGCGAGTTTATCTATACGCGTAAGTTCCCACAAATCTTTGTATTCGGGAACAACTTCATTAAGTTGCAAACTTTCAGTAATTTCTACAAGTTCTCCTTGCAAAGTTTGTAGTTCTCTCCGCTTTGTAAGGAACTGCTCTTTAAACTCTTTCCACTCCTTATCAGAATAAATGTAGTCTACTTTGCCATCTTTAATTACTCTGTAAATAGGGATTGTGTCTTCTACATGAAACTTAAGATAATCGCTCCACGTTATGCCTTTTCTTTGAACTTTCCTTAACAAGACGTCTAACTCGCTAATATTTTCTACTATCTTTTTTAAGGTTCCAAAACCTATTTCTTTTATTGCTTTGCCATCCTTTATCAAAAACATTTCTAGTCCTTCAAGAGCAGACGAAAACAAAAATTTATCTAACTCTTCTTCAGAGTCTAAATACATTTCTTTTTTACTTTTTTTAACTTTATATAAAGGCGGTTGAGCAATATACACATACCCTTTTTCTATAAGTTGAGGCATTTGCCTATAAAAAAACGTTAAAAGAAGCGTTCTAATGTGCGCGCCGTCAACATCAGCATCAGTCATAATAATAATCTTATGGTAACGCACTTTATCTATATTAAAATCTTGCTCGTCTTTACCAATACCAGCACCAATAGCAGTGATTAAAGTTTTTATTTCTTCGTTAGTAAGCATTTTTGTAAGACGAGATTTTTCTACATTTAAAATTTTACCTTTTAAAGGTAATATGGCCTGAAAAGATCTATCTCTGCCCTGTTTTGCAGACCCACCTGCAGAATCTCCCTCAACAATAAAAAGTTCAGTTTTTTGAGGATCTTTTTCAGAACAGTCTGCAAGTTTACCAGGAAGAGAACCAGAATCTAACACACCTTTTCTCCTTGTAAGTTCTCTGGCTTTCCTTGCAGCTTCTCTAGCTTCTGCAGCGTTTATAGCTTTATCCAAAATAGCATTTGCTATACCAGGATTTTCTTCCAAAAATATTGTCAGCGCGTCACCAACTATAGATTGTGTTATACCTTCAACTTCAGAGTTTCCTAACTTTGTTTTAGTTTGTCCCTCAAACTGTGGGTTTGGCACTTTTGTAGAAATAACTGCTACCAGCCCTTCCCTAACGTCGTCACCTGAAAGTTTTAAATTTTTAATCTTAGATATCTCGTTCTTTTTAATATACTCATTTACAGATCTAGTTAAAGCAGAACGAAACCCTGACAAATGCGTTCCACCTTCTATTGTGTTAATATTATTTACAAAAGTAAAAACATGCTCATTGTAAGAGTCGTTATATTGCATAGCAACTTCTACAACAACGCTATCTTTCTCTTTTGTAAAATAAATAGGTTCCTTATTTATAACGTTTTTGTTGGTGTTTAAATACTGCACAAACGTTTTTATGCCACCATCATAGTCAAAAATATGTTCTTTATCGTCCCTTTCATCTGCAATTCTTATATGCGTACCAGCATTTAAAAATGCGAGTTCTCTTAACCTGTTTGCAAGAATATCAAAAGAGTAAGTGGTCACAGAAAAAATTTCAGTGTCAGGATGAAATGTTACCTTTGTGCCTCTTTGGTCTGTAGACCCAACTTCTTTTACAGGCCCTAAAGCCTTTCCCCTAGAATAATTTTGCCGGTACTTTTTACCGTTTCTGTAAACTTCTACTTCCAAAGAGTCACTTAAAGCGTTTACACAAGACACACCCACGCCGTGAAGCCCACCAGAAACTTTATAAGTGTTTTTATCAAACTTACCGCCAGCATGCAGCTTTGTAAGCACTATTTCTAAAGCTGATATACCTTTATATTTAGGATCAGGATGAGGGTCTACCGGTATACCTCGTCCATCGTCTAAAACAGTTATAGAATTGTCAGGATGTATTATAACTTCAATATTTTTACAATAACCTGCTAAAGATTCATCTATAGAGTTATCTACAACTTCATAAACTAAATGATGTAACCCCTGCTCACCTGTAGACCCAATATACATAGCAGGCCTTTTACGAACCGCCTCTAAGCCTTCTAAAATCTGAATGTTTGACGCATCATAATTTGTCTTTTTAGACCCTTTGCTTACAGAACAGCCGTTCTTTACTTCTTTGTTTGCCATGAAAGCTCCTTTGTGTATGTGACTAAAAATCAATCTATTTAAGAAAACAACATATTACCCTGTCGCAATATTTGGGCGTATATGTTGTGTTTTTGGTCAAGCTAACTTACAAAATGTTAAAAGTACCATGTTTTAATGTTAAGAGTGTCGCTCTCTCAACGAATATTTACATTATCTTTACTTTAATATTTTTTACTACAACTTTGCCAACATATTGGTTTAACTTTCTAATTATTTCTTTTTTACGTAAATTAAGTTCATAACTAGCTACAGAGCTTTGTGTTTTAACAAACACTGTCCCGTTTCTGTAGCCTGTTATACCTATACCATCTATACCTACTTCTTTCTCCCATACTTTAACTATAGTAAAAAATTCGCTTTCAAGACCAATCTTTTTTTTTAGAGAATTAATAATATCACAAGCTTGTGTCCAAGCCATAAAACTACACTCTTATTGGCATAATAACACAAAGATAATTTTTGTCGTTCTCGGGGGAAATTTTTGCAGAACTTAACGCGTTTTTAAACTCAAAAATAATAAACTCTTCATCTATGTTTTGTAAAACTTCTTTTACAAAGTTAGGATTAAAGTTTATCTCTGCAGGTTCATTTTTATATTCAACTTCTAAATCAACTTCACCGGACCCAACCCCAGCTGTTGATGCTGAAATTTTTAAATTGTTTGAACTAAAATAGAATTTTACCGCAGTAGATCTATCTGAAGAAATTTTATCAGCAGTGAGCAAAGCCATTTGCTTTACTGCCGCTAACGTGTTTTTAACGTTTAACCTAATTTTAGATTCAGTTGTTTTAGGTATCACTTGCTCATAGCTAGGAAATGTACCTTCTATTAGTGTAGACAAAAACGTAATACCGTCTATATCTAAAGCCATTTGATTATCTGTTAAACCAAGTTTTATTGTTTCTGACTGCACGTCAGATGTTAAAAGCCTTAAAATGTCTGTTATGGCTTTAGATGGTACTATAGCTTTACCTTTTACATTAGTTTTTACACTGTTATCTTCTATATAAGCAAGCCTTCTCCCATCTGTAGATACCATCTTTAGCTTATCGTTTTCTATTATGACGTAAACGCCATTTAAAACGTACCTCTGTGCATCTTTAGACACTGCAAAAATGGTCTTTTTAACCATGGATGTAAAAATGTCTCTTTTTATAATTATATTGTTATCTTTTGGGAATTCGGGTATTACAGGATACTCTTTTTGCGAGATCCCCATAAGATTAAACTTGGATTTGCTTGACTTTATATTAATCTGATTTGTATCGTCTGCCTTTATTTCTATTTCGTTGTCAGGTGAAAGTTCTTTTATTATATCAGCAAACCGTTTAGCTGGTATTGTTATGCCTCCTTCTTCTACGATTTCACCTTTAATGTAACACTGAGCTGCTATTTCTAAGTCTGTTGAAGAAAGTTTTATTTTATCTGAATCTGTTTCAAATAGAAAGTTAGATAACACAGGTAATGTACTTTTTGATGACGCTATAGGAGATACTATCTGTATTCCTTTCATTAATTCATCTTTTCCACAAATTACCTTCATTTACTCCTCCATGGTTTCTAAGAAAAAACTAGAAATAATAACAATAATGCTTGGTATATTGTGGATAACTTTTTAATAACTCTAAAAAACAATAATTATCAACAGAAATTTAAAAAAAGTCTTTTGCTATAACTATGTTGATAAAGTTTAAAAGTTATTCACAGTTTTATCAAGTAAATTAATTATACAATTTTTTAAAAGTTATTCACAGTTTTATAAGTTAAAAGCTGGAATGTTGTATAATAGGATTTTCGTAAAACAACACAATCTTTAGAAAACTTTAATAATATGTAATAATATTACAATGAGACAAAAATATGGACAGAATTTTTTAGTTGATAATAATATCGCAAAAAATATTGTAAGATCTTTAAATTTAAGTATAATTGACAATGTTTTAGAAATCGGCCCGGGAAAAGGCATCTTAACCAAACTTGTGCAACCAGGAGTTAAATTTCTTACTTGTGTAGATATCGATTTGCACTTAGTGGACAGCTTAAAACGTTACTTTACGTTTAATAATGTAAAAAATGTAAAAATTGTTAATGAAGACTTTCTTAAATACGAAATGTTAGAAGAACAGAGTAATTTAAAGATCATTTCAAACTTACCTTACAATGTTGGTACTGCGATAGTTCAAAAAGTGTTGCCTTTAAGCAACTGGTCTGAAGCAGTTTTTATGTTACAAAAAGAGGTTGTGGCCCGTTTAGCAGCAAAGCCTGGCAGTAAAGATTATGGATATATTTCAATAGTTACATCTTATTATACTGAAAGCGAGATATTGTTTGACGTTTCTCCAAAATGTTTTAGTCCTCAACCAAAAGTAGTTTCTTCAGTTATAAGGCTTAAAAACAAAACATCTAAAGAACCGAACCCTCTACTTTTTGAGTTTGTAAAACATGCTTTTAGTATGCGCAGGAAAACTATTTTAAATGCGATAGCATCATTTAAAGAGTTGGACAAAAGCAAAGGTTTAGAGATTGTGAATAACTTAAAAATTTCACCTCTTTTAAGACCTGCTAACCTTAGCATTTTAGACTTTTTAAGTTTGACAATAGAAATAAAAAAGCATACAATTTGTCGAGTGTAATGTTGTGTTTTTTAATATTTTTAAAATCAAGAAAATGATACTGTTAACAACTTATCAACACCTGTGGATAACTTGGGGATTATATGAACAATTCGGTTTGTAGTATATGGGAAAAAGTGGTGGATAACATTAAATCGTCTGTTTCTGCAGAAACATACAATTTGTGGATAGTGCCATTAAAACCTATAGCTTTAGAAAATAATATTTTTACTTTAGAAGTGCCAAACATTTATTTTTCGCAATGGATATCAAAAAATCAGCAAAAAAATATAGAACAGATAATATCTTCAGAGTGTGGCAACGCAATAATGATAGAATTTAAACCGCAGCAAGATTTGTCACAAGCAATAAAAAAAGCAGGAGATACACCTGAACATGCAGACGTAGAAGTACCTATTCAGCAGCCAGCATTAGTAGAAAAAGATCAAATAAATCCTAAATATATTTTTCCAGGGTTTGTTGTTGGCGCTTCAAACAGGTTCGCGCATGGTTGTTGCGAAGCTGTGGCAAAAAGTCCAGGGAAACAGTTTAACCCTTTGTTTATGTATAGCGGTGTAGGGTTAGGTAAAACTCACTTGTTACACGCTATAGGCAATTACATAAAACAAGGAACTCCAAACTCAAAAGTAATGTATGTAACTTGCGAAAAGTTTGTTACAGAGTTTATAGAATCTATAAGATTTGATAAGGTTTCGTCTTTTAAAAGTAAATATAGAGGGGTAGACTGTTTGTTAATAGATGATATACAGTTTTTGATGGGCAAGGAAAGTTCTCAAGAAGAATTTTTTCATATGTTTAACAATCTTTTTAATTCTAAAAAACAGGTTGTTGTTTCTTCAGATAGGCCACCCAAAGAACTTGAAGGTGTTGAAGAAAGGCTAATTTCTAGATTTGAGTGGGGTATTATTGCTGACATACAACCTCCAGATTTAGAAACAAGAATAGCAATATTGCGTAAAAAGGCAGAAGAAGAAAAAATATATATTCCAGATGATGTTGTTATTTATATAGCTTCACAAATTAAATCTAATATAAGGCAACTAGAAGGCTCTTTGCTTAGAATTACTGCATTTTCTTTATTTACCGGCACACCTCTTACGGTGGATTCTGTACAAAAAATATTGCGCGATATTATTAAAACAGACGGTTCTGCCCGAATTACAATAGAAAGCATAAAACAAATTGTTGCAGACGAGTTTAATCTTGACATTAAAGATATGAAATCAAAACGTAGAACAGACGCCATTGTTTTTCCAAGGCAGATAGCCATGTATTTAGTGCGCACGTTAACTGACGAGTTTTCAACAAATGCTATAGGGGATGCTTTTGGTGGTAGGGACCACTCAACAGTAATGCATGCTTGCAACAAAATAAAAGAGAAGATGGACGCAGACCCATACTTTAACGCAAAAATTAATCAGATAATTAAAAAAATACGTAATAATTAATAAGCATGTATATGTATAGTTTATGATCTTAACGGAGTTGCCTCATAGAACGCTCTTTGAGGTAACTTAGATAAGAGTTTAAACTAGACCACGCTAACTGTTTATGTGTCAAGCGAATGTAAAAGTTAATAGATGTTTGAACTTTTACAATAACGTATCTTCGCTAATGGTTGATTAACTCATTACAAGTTGAAATGTTTAATTATCTCAGTCATTGCTTTTGTAGCTTTTAATGGAATAAAAATGTCTGTAATATTGTTTGTAAAAGCTGAGTGCGAAGGATTAATTTCAATAATAGTGGCCTTATGTTTTTTCGCTTCAAATGGAAGTGAAGCTGCAGGATAAACAGTGCCAGTAGAACCTATAACAAGCATAACATCACACATAGAACACGCTTTTATAGACATTTGTAGGGCATACTCTGGCAACATCTCTCCAAAAAACACAAAGTCTGGCTTTAGTATTGCACCACAAAGCTTGCAACGAGGGGTAACTTGTAAATCAAAATTGTAGATAGAGTACTTACTATTGTCTTTCATGCAAATCAGTCTTTGCGCATTACCGTGAAGTTCACAGACATTTTTATTTCCAGCTTTTGTGTGCAGGTTATCAATATTTTGAGTAATTACAGATTTCAGTAACCCACCTTGTTCAAGTTGGGCAATTGCAACGTGGGCTGCGTTTGGGGTTGCCTTAAGAGTAGTTGCATAAAACCCGTCACAAAGCATACTCCAGGTTTCTTGTGTATGGTTTATAAAATAGTTTATATCAAAAAGTTTTTCTTCATACTTGTTCCAAATCCCATTTTCTCCACGAAAAGGAGGAATGCCACTTGCAACAGAAATGCCGGCACCTGTAAAAGCTATTACGTATTTTGATTTACCTAAAACATTTATAGCACCTTGTACAGCTTCTTGCATATGTTATCCTTTTTAACAAGTACAAATTATTTAAAGAATTCTATAATCACTTTTTTATTAATCATAAATACAAAATCAATGCTAACCTTATCTTAAATTCTGTGTTAGATATACAATAAAACTTTATATTTCTAAAACCAGTACAATTATAATATTTTCGGAGGATATGCGTGAAGGAATAACTTAAATTTATATTAATTTTAACATCGGAGGATTTGTATATGTCTTATGAAAAAAATGAAGATTTTTTTAAAACTTTAGAACAATGGATTGAACAAAATGGAATAAATATAGATGGACCAAAAGGTACTTCGCATCCACGATTTCCAAACTTAATTTATCCTATAGATTATGGCTATATTAATGGTACTAAATCTCAAGATGGTAGTGGCATAGATTTGGTAAAAGGCGATGACGAAACTTTAAAAATTGTGGGTATAATTTGTACTCTCGACCCGGTTAAAAAAGATTCCGAAGTGAAAGTACTCCTTAACTGTACAGAAGAAAACATAAAAACTGCAATGATAATGATGATGTTTAACAATCATATAATGAAAGGGATACTATTAAGAAGATAAAATTCTAACCCACAAACATAAGTGTAGCAGGACAAACAATTAATCTAGTAACTCACAGCACGTTTACTGTTGCAGGTAATGGTAGTACAAATGGTGGTAATTATGGGAAGGTATAAGTTTAAGTCTGATCTAGTTTAGAATCTTATCAGAGTTATCTATCCTTAATTTCATAACATTGTTCCTTAAAAAAAGGATACAATAAAGCGTATAAGGCATTGGACGATTGATCAAACATAGGGCTTAATGCCCGTAAAGATCTTTGCTTTATGCTTTTAATATAAATTTAAAGCTGGCTTGATTTGTGGGTGGTGAAATATTCTGCTAAAATATAAACATAAAAAAACAGAATATTTTTTAGAAATGGTAGAGTCATTTAAAAACGGAACATATCTAAAGCTAATTGTAGTGAAATTGTTATGTTGTTGACATTTTAAACTCTGTTGTTATTATTCAATTTATGTACCCACTAAAATTGTGTTTAATTTAAAAATAAGATTTTAGATCAGAAGGCAAGTATGGCATACAGATCTGTTGTAATCGACAAAGATAGCTTAACTATAAATGGCGTTCATTTTTCTGATTTAGGTACGCTTATTAGTGTTTCTAATGCTATTGGTTCGAACATGTTTGAAGGGTTTGAGCCTACTAAGAAGAACATAACAATTATTCGTGACTATGTTAGCGATAAAATAACGTTAAAACAATTAGCTAAAAAAGGCGCATATGTATAACAATTATAATTATGTTGACAATGATTATATATACACTGATAAAAATACAGGGGTGCTAAAAAATTTACCAGGAATTAGTTGCAGTAAAGACCTGTCGTTTTTTGAAAGCATCTCCGTAATAAAAAGAACAAACGAACTTTTCAGCAATCCAATTATGATCGAGACTAGTGAGACGCTATTGTTAATTCTTAAGTGTTTATTTCAAGATGTTTATGAATGGTACAATAAATAGCGATATAGGCGAACTAGTATCACTTATTTCTGATCTAATTAAAGTTTGAGAAGAAAATTGTTTAATAGACCGTCTTCCAATAGTGTCATTATCGTAATTAGCAAACTAGCAAAATGAAAAGACAAGAAAGACATAAATGAATTTTGCTTCAGGACAGAGCTAATTTGAAATATTAAATGTTTGTTGCTCATAAGCCGCTCTTTAAGGTAACTCCGATAAGGTTCTAAACTAGGTCAGTCAAACCACTATATGCCAGTGGTGAGGTGGCGGGAAGTTATGATGTGCATCATAATGCGATTTAAGAAAACAAAAACTTCGCTCCGAGCTTCGAACCCCTCGCAAAGCCAAATCGTTGGCTTTGCCTATGACCCTAATAACTTAAATTACTATTTCTATTAATAGTGACCCTAAAAGTATACGGAGAGAGAGGGATTCGAACCCCCGATAGAGTTTCCCCTATAATAGTTTTCAAAACTATCGCCTTAAACCGCTCGGCCATCTCTCCTCTTCAATCTTTCAAACAACTATATATTTCAATAACATTCTACATTCTACCATCAAAGTGCTTCTTGCCAGGAGGCGGTCCCCAGTGCTCACTTCTCACGCCCGCCGCAGACTCATGCTCCTTATTTGTCCCACTGCAGCCCGCTCGGTCGGGTCGGCCATCATCTCATTCCACTTTGACTAATACTGCGCTTATTGGCACATTTTTCATCTTCAACAGATATTAAAACTATAGCAGGTTTTGTGCCCATCTGTCCGAAAAGTCCAGTAGACCCTTCACTTACCACTTTTACAATAGCATCTTCTTTTTTGCATCCTAAATATACTAGCCCTTTAGATATTGCTTCTTCTACAGTCTTTCCTTTAAACTCTAATTCTATCATTTATATTTAACCCTCTCTTTTGCTTTAAGAGCGACTAACTTCTTCTTTCTTTAACACAAAATATTGTTCTATCATAGAAATTAAGCTGTTTGTAATCCAGTATATAACAAGACCTGATGGGAAAGACCAAAACATGAATGTAAAAAGTATAGGCATAATATACATTATTCTTTTTTGTGTTGGATCAGCAGTTGCAACAGTCATTTTTTGTTGTAAAAACATTCCAAACCCCATTATTAAAGGTAAAAGGTGAACACAAAAAGAACCTATCATTACAAAATGGTCAGCAGCAGACAAGTCTTTTATCCACAAAATCCAGCTTGCACTTCTTAATTCGTAAGCGTTTCTAAGCATTGTAAAAAAAGCCCAGAATATAGGAAGCTGTAACAACAAAGGTAAACAACCACCTAAAGGGTTAGCTTTTTGAATTCTATAAATGTTTATCATTTCAGATTGCAATCTTTGTGGATTATCTTTATACATTGTTTGAATTTCTTTAATTAGAGGTTGCACACGTTTCATGGCAGCTGTAGATTTTAAACTCTTTAAAGTTAAAGGGTAAACTAAAATCTGTATTACCACAGTAATCATAATTATTGCCCAACCATAATTGTTTGTAAGGCCATGAAAAAATATTAGTACAGTAAAAGCAATTTTTCCTAAAAACCCAAAAAAACCAAAATCTACAGTTTTTTCTAAATCTAAATTGTAAGTTTTTAAATAAGTGTACCCTTTAGGACCTAAATAGAAGTTAACAGAATACTCTTTTTTATTTAGCTCTTTAGGAAAAGTCGCTTCTAGGCTTAGTCCAAAAGGATGTTTTTTGTCAAGTTTAGATGGGACAATTTTGTCAAAATCTTTTGAATTTTCTGGTATAAAAGCAGCAAGAAAGTACCTATTGTCTATAGCTGCCCATTTATAAATAGAGGCAAGCTCTAACTCGGTCTTGAGTTTTTTTAATTTATAAGGTTTATCTAAAGTATAAGCTAAAGCTCTTGTTAAAGAAACATTTTCTCTTTCTTCTTTTAAGTCTGTGCCAAGACCAGGACCCCAACTAATATCTATTTGAGGAACTGTCACATTTTCATGTGTTTTTTCTACTAAAATATTTAAATTGTGCATATAACTTTTGTCTAAATTATATGTTTTTGTTATTTTCCAACCTTCTTTGGAAACATGTTCAAAAACTATTTTGTTGTCAGCTTTAGAAACTATTTTATAAACAGATCCTGGGAAGTTTGCCATCACAGGCTCTGCCCCAGGAAAAACTAAGTTTACCCACTGTCCGTTCTTTTCTTTAACAGACCAGCTAACCACAGCCGCACCTTTGTTTGTAAAAACAGCTTTGTAAGTTTCATTTACAACGTTAACCTCTTCTTCGTCAATATATTTTTCAGTACTGTTTACAGCATTTAAAGTAGAACTATTATTTGTTCTTTCTCCACCTGAAACAGCTTGAGTTTGCACATTGTTTTGTGCAGCTGGATGTTGGTCTTTAGGTGCTAAGAAAAAAAACCAAACAAAAATTGTAATAGACGATAAAACTATGAACAGAAACGAATTTTTTTGCATTATAACTTCCTCTTTATATGTTAATTTTTCTTTTTAGGTAATGGAACTGGAACAGGATCAACCCCGCCATTACAAAACGAATGACATCTTAAAATACGCTTAGCTGATAAATAAGACCCTTTAACAAAGCCGTATATTTCTATTGCTTGATAAGCATAACTAGAACAACTTGGCTGGAAACGGCACCTAGGAGGGAACGTTTGTGAAACAAATTTATAACATCTAATTAAAAAGAGCGCAAAAGTTTTCATACATTAGCCCTGCCATTATACAGTTTTGCGCTTTTTAATAAACTTAAAACAACTTTTTTAAGATTGTTATAATCTGACAATGCAGTTTCCGGTTTAGATATAAAAATTAAGTCCAAAGTAGGCTCTAATAAATATTTGTTTGTTCTAAAAATTTCTCTCAATCTTCTTTTTGTTCTGTTTCTTGCTACTGCACTTCCAACTTTTTTTGGTGTAACAAGACCTAGCCTAGGCAAATTTGTTCCATCATTTCTTTTATAAGCTAAAATTTTTATTTTTTTATTTTCTAACTTCAGTCCGTTTTTAAATACTTTGTTAAAATCCTTTTGAGCGTGCAAACGTTCTATATATGTAAAAGCAAACTTTTTACTGTTTTGAGGTTGTTTAAATAGCACATCTTGCATATGTGTATATGTATTTACGCACTTAACGTTTTACGACCCTTTCGTCTGCGAGCACTTAAAACTTTCCTGCCGCCTGGCGTTGCCATTCTTGCCATAAATCCTATTTTCTTTTTTCTTCTGTCTTTGTTTGGTTGAAACGTTCTTTTCATGTTAATCCTCTTTGCCGCACCTCATGCGTTATTAGCCAAATTATATCTAAAAAGCCCAAAAGCTGTCAAACAACAAATTGCTAAGGTAAAATAAATAAAGATAGGAAGTAACTAAATAGACTCAAACCCACATCTTATTTCTTTATTCTCAGCAAACACTATAGCTAATAAAGTAACATTTGCACTATTATACTTCTGGGAGTACTTGCTCTCTTTTATTTGCTTCATTCCTTCCTTTAGTAACTGTTCTACTTTATTCTCTTTACCATATTTTATCTCCACTACTATAACATTATCCCCTTTCTTGACTACCACATCTATCCTTCCCTTATCCGTGTGCACTTCCCCTTCTACTTCATAGCCACTTATTTTGGCAGTAGCTAAAAATATCGAGTGATAATATGACTCTCTCTTTATATGCAAATCGTACGGTTTATTTGCGTATAACTCTGTTAAGCTTTTTTCTAACTTCTTTTCGTCTTTCTCTTTTAAACTATCATATATTTTATCCCTTATACTTTCTGCCTCTCTTTGTGTCTTCCTTGCACATACTGCTACTAACCTTGTTAAAAATGCGCTCTTTACTTCATAATTGGGAAAGTCTACTGTATATACAGACCCTGTATCTGTGCTCTCTTTTCTTTTTACTGTTAAATATCCTGTCTGAAATAGTAACGCTGTTGGTTCCATTTCTTCGTTGTCTGGCCCTTTAAGCACGTCTTGGCTAACTTGTAGTAAAGATTCTACTTCTTCCATCTTCTCTAATTGCTCTATAAGAAATGTCGGTGTGCCTGTTTCAAACCAGTGACCTGCAAATTCTTTATGCTTAAAAAATAGTAACGTTGAAAAAAACACTTTTCCATCCCACGAGTACCCGTTGTACCACCTCTTTATATGGCTTACTATATCGCTATAATTTAATTCTAAATTTTTTTCTGCTAGCTCTATGTACTCTTTAAAGTTACTCTCTAACTCCTCTTGCGTGTATCCACATATACTTGCAAAGTCTTCTGACATCGTTATATTTTCTAAATTGTTTAACCCGGAAAATATCGATAATCCTGAAAATTGCGATACCCCTGTCAACAACACAAGCTTTATGTGCTCATCCCCTGCTTTTACCACTTGGTAAAAGTTATGTAAACTTCTTTTTACTTGGCTATATACTTCTTTATTTACAAGATTATCTATTAATGGTTTGTCGTATTCGTCTACTAGTACTACTACTTGCTCCCTTGTAGATTTGTGTAACTTTTCTATCAGTTCTGCAAATTTTACTGATATAGGTGCAGACTTTGTTATCTCTACATTATTTCTCTTTGCTGTGTTATCTAAAAAGACATTAAACGATTTTTCTAGTTCATCACTGTTCTTATATCCTATCTCAGCAAAGTCTAAGTGTATCACTGGATGTTTCTTGCTCCAGTCCCATTTGCCCCATATATAGAGCCCTTCAAATAACTCTTTCTTTCCTTTATATGAGTTCTTTAACGTGCTTATCAGCAACGATTTGCCAAATCTTCTTGGACGCGAAAGAAAGTAAAACTTTCCTCCTCTGGCCATGTTGTATATTTCTTTTGTCTTATCAACATATACGGCATCTCGTCCTCGTATATCTTCAAATGCCTGTATCCCTATTGGCAACCTTTTCATAAGTGTTCCTTTTATAATAATCTGTTAAATTGTTTTAATTATTTTACTAAAACAAAAATGATGTATCAATGAATGAAATGTGTTTTTTCTGACTTGACCGGCTTTAAATGTAAGAGAATAAGTACTCAAGAAAATGTTACTATTTGTAGTATAAATCCTGGAGTTTGTGTGGTAGATACCTCTTTAGGAACAACTTTTAACATATTAGAAGAACTTAAAGTTGTTATGTGGCACAAAAATACAAAAACTTGAATACTTAAACAGATATTTCAGGAAATTTGGGCGTAAAATACACATTATAAACCTGCACCCACGCCGCATAGACACTCAAACTTCCCATCACCTCACTACTGACATTATAGTAGTTTGGTTGGTTTAGAGCCTTACCTACGTTACTAAGATCAATCGCGCAACAAACATTTAATCAATTTAGCAAATTTACAGTTTTTCAGTATCAATATCAATCTGAGATTGTGCCCTATTTGTTTATTGCCGATTTGACTTACTCCAGCTCTTAATGCCCCTAATCGCTGGATAAACTTTTTACGCCTACCTTTTGTTATCTTGTATGCTACTAGCCGCAAAACAGACCGTTAAATACACATCTGTGTTGTCTCTGGTTTGATGATATAGCAGGCGCGTTTTCTAAAACTTTTTTCTACATGAAATAAACTCTATAATTGTCTGCAGGTTGCAACCTAAATTCGTCACATAACCCTTAATTCCTGCTTTGCTCTTTGGTGACCACTTTCTCTCCTATTTTATCTGTAAATCCCCTCCTTTTTTATGATAGTGGAGAGCGATGTCTTTTTCTAGAGTGTAAATTAATCTATATGCATTAAACTTTTTTGCATATTGCCAATAATGACAAGCCAGGTAAATGCATAAATATTTTATCGAGAACTTTATTGATGAAAATATCTATGTTTAAAATAGTTTTGACACTAACTGTTATTATATGCTTTTCTGAATAAGGCCATTTATCCTCATTCCCTTTAAAATTATCTTTTTTTAATATAACATTAAGCAAGCGGATCAAGAATAAACTTGTATAAAATAATGAACCTTTTCAATCTTTAGGTCATCTCGTTGCAACAAGTCGCCTATAATGCAGACTTTTAACATTCGCTTTTTCATCATGCCGTCTTCTGGAAAGAATATATCAACACCATAAACGTTGCCCATCCGAAAAATAAATCAGTCACAAATACAGAATAAAACTGTTTCCAAAGTCCAAGTTGAGTAATGACGGATAAATAATTTATACTGCGGTACAAGACTCAAAATAAAAAATGGTATGTCAATGATATCAGAATGTTTGTGATAAATACTTATTGCTATACGTGGTTTCCATTTTATTATTGTATTTTTCGCTCCAGTCAAAGCCGCTAATTCAGCTCCTTCTATATCAAGCTTGATGAAAGTGACCTCTCTTCCATCTAGAAACTTATCAATAGAAATAGTGTCTGTCAATGTTACATCATTGGTTATGTTATCGTTCTCATCAAATATTATATGCGAACCGCCCCTACCTGAATTCCAAAATTTTAATTGCGTACTCTCCTTAAATAATCCTTTGTTATAAAGCATTATTCGCTTATCTTGTAAAGTAATATTATTTTTAATAAATGCTTTACAGTTGTTATAAGAATGTATGTCTGGTTCAAATGCGTAAACGTTATCATATTTTCCGCAACTCCAATTTATAAACGCAAGGCTATCACTCATATCAAGAGCACCGCCATCAAGAAATATTTCATGTTCTCTAGGAATCATAATATCTCTGGGGAAATAGTGCGGACAAGAAAAATCAAATAAAATAAAGATCTTATCCCTATTTATGCCGTTCTTAATCAAATAGTTTTTATCATAATTCCAGCAGAACCGAGAAAACAAAAAAACATTCTCGTTTTTATAGGTACTCAAAAACTCGCTTTCTGTGATAAGATTTATATCTGGAAAATATTGTCTTACCAATTGTGAGTTTTGATTATTTCTCATCACAATAGAGCTAAACTTAACGCCTAAAGATTTTAAACAATTGGCAAAAACCGAAGTCGCTGCAAAATATACATCCTGTTCTCCAAAAAGTACACAATCACATGGAGGGGGGGGGGATTTCAAGAAGTCAATAATGTTTGCGATAGATTCATTTTGTGCTAGAAAAGGCGGGTTAGACGCAAAGATTAAGGGATCAGAAAGCATTATTTTCAACAGAGGTAACATGTTACTATTTAAACTTTTATCTAACATGGCTATAAACAATTTTTTGCTTAAATTATCGGCAAAAGAATTATATAGTCTAGTTAAGCTTGAAAACGAAAAACCATCTGTCTGTACTATTTTACCAGTACATTTCTTAAACAATGAACACAAATCAAACCATCTTCTGGAGATACTCTTCCTCATTTCCTGCCTCCCCATGCATGATACATAACATGATAGTATTCTTATCCAATCAAGAGCTAAGGCGCATTTACACAAGCTTTAACCTATACACCCTTATGTGTTTCAATTTCATTATAGCATAATTTCCTTGATTAGTCTTTCTTCTTTAAAACCCAAAAACCCTAAATTCCTCATACCTTGAACAGCTGCAAAAATAATTGGACTTTTCGTGTCTCTTTGTTTTAAAGGATGTCCTACAACATAATTATCAATCTGGGATCCTATTTTATTTTTATCCGAATGAATAATGGCTTTCACTTTAACTCTCTGGAAGAAAATGGTATTGTGTCGCAAATATTTAATTTGATTGTCACTGCCCCACAATATAACTTTATAATACCTAACAGGATTTAATTATATCAGGCAATTACAAAATTTTTAACTTATCCCGTAAAAAAGGGTTCTATTACAATTTTCTGATGCAGGGTATTTGCTATAATTGTATGATTACTTTATATAAGGAGAAAGGGGGAATTTATACATAAAAGCGGTCAAGTCAGGATTCAGGGTTTAATCCATCGCAAACTTGTTAAAAATTTTAAATCATCCGAACAAATTACCGTATGATACTTTTCCTCGCCAAAATATTCCCGAATACAATATTTTATACTACTGTTTTGTAAAATTTCGCATATCTCTTTTACTGTGTCTTTTTCACCTTGGCGTTCCGTATCATCTATAAAAATGCAAAATCTGTCTTTTAATCCCCTTTGAACAATATTAATTATTTGAGGGCGTGAATATCTGGGACTTCCAAACGGACCGTCAACAATATATAAATCTGTTTCTACAGTATTTAACCGATCAATATTTTTATATGTTAAAGTTTTAAAACCTTTGTAATCAATCGTTAATGTATCAAATGCTTCACATTTAAAGCAATATTTTTTAAATCCCCCCCCCCTTTCCAAAATTCTATCCATTTGTCGTCATGTTCTATTGTTAACGCGGAAACGCCGCTTGAAAACGAAGCATATTGATGCACTATCTTAGAACTTTCTCCCAGTCCGAATTCTACAATATTTTTTGGTTTTACATCATTTAAAATGCGAAAAAGCGTATAAAGTCCGGCATTATCCATAGCCCAGCTGCCCGGTGAAAAAGGCTTGTATTTTAACCATACACAATCTGAAATAGCATTTTGGAAAACTTGCGTGTTAATTATCATTTGATTTTGCCTCTGAATAATATCTAACTTTTCAACTAAACCTTTTGTTCCGCATATGCGTCTGATTATATTTAAAATTAATTTTTTCATATTACCCCTTTACTTTCCAATTTTATATAGGGTAAAACCATTACGTTTTACCTCATCCACTTTGACAATATTTCGCATATCAAATATAATTTTAGCATTGACAATCTTACTTAATTTAGTCCAATCAAGAAATTTAAATTGCTTCCACTCAGTAGCAAACACTATAATATCTGCTCCTTTGGCAGCTTCATATTCATCTTTTGC
>JAISBM010000016.1 GCA_031266185.1 Endomicrobium sp.
ACGGTAAAGAAGGAAGAAATAGAAGAAAGAGAGTCAGTATACACGATAGATTTCCCGAATTATGAAGTAAAGAAAGCATTTATAACAAGGCTAGTAGCAGTATGTGCAAGGAAGAGTCAGAAAGATACAGAAAGGTTGGGGAAGAAGATAAATGAAGCGATAAGAAAAGGAGAAGCAGAGAAGTTGCAAGAAGGTTTAGTAGAGTTGTATGCGAATATACCATATGATTTACATATAGGGAAAGAGAAATATTATCAGTCATTATTTTTATTGACAATGAAGTTTGTAGGGTATGAAGTAGAAGGAGAGGTGCATACAGATAAGGGAAGGGCAGATGCAATATTAAGGAAAGAAGAGAAAGTGATAGTAGTAGAGATCAAGTACGCCAAAGGAAAAGGTAGTGATATAGAAAGAAAGATAGAAGAAGCAATGGGACAAATAAGAGAAAGGAAGTATTATGAGAAGTATATAAGCAGTAAACCAACACTTTTAGGTATAGTGTTTAGTGGAAACAAAGAAATAGCATGCAAGTTTGAAAGTGTTTAAGAGTAATGTAAAATATCAACCTTTTAATTATTTTCAACAAAAATTAACATTGTCAAATGGTGACTTTGCACAATCTTATTGGCAGTCTCGAGGATATTCCTATATCATTAGTCAGTAAGCTGAGTATCTCTTAAGAGCAGTGTAGGATTATAAAAATGTTTGCAGATAAAAGTTATTTATTATTGCTAATACTGATTCCATTGCTTACACTATTTTTTTATATTGCATTTAAAAAGAGAAAAGAGTCTCTTAACATGCTTGTAACAGATGTTAATTTGCTTTCATTGTCTGAAGTTAACTTAAATGCGTATAAAGTAAAAAATGTTTTGTTCTTATTTGGGCTTTTTTTTATACTTTTTGCTCTTGCAAGGCCACAATATGGAATTAAAAATCATACAGTGGTAAAAGAATCTTCTGAGATAGTGTTAGCTTTAGATGTTTCAAAAAGCATGCTTGCTCAGGACTTTCAGCCTAGCAGATTAGAAAAAGCAAAATCTATTATTGTAGATGTTGTTAGGGCAAATCCAGGTGAAAAAATGGGGGTTATAGTTTTTTCTGGCGATGCTATGTGGCAGTGCCCAATGACTTATGACTTGCAAGCTTTAAAAATATTTTTAGAAGATGTGGAGACAGGTGTTTTGCCAAACGGTGGTACGCAGATCGGAGATGCTATTATTCTTGCATGCAAAGCGCTAAATGGCAGAGTTTCTAAAAGTAAAGTGATGCTTTTAGTTTCAGATGGCGAAGATCATGATTCTAAGATAGACGATGCCATAAGTATTGCTAAAAAGAACAAGTTAAGAGTTATTTGTGTAGCAATAGGTACCAAAGAAGGTTCTCCTATTCCGGTTCTTGATGAAGCGGGAAAGCTTAAAGATTACATTAAGGACAGTTCTGGGCAAGTGGTTGTAAGTAAAGTAAATTTTGGTTTGTTACAAAGAGTATCTGAAGAAACTGGCGGTAAATTTTTTGACGCTTCAAATAAAAGTATTTCTTACGATTTAATAAAAATGGTAAAAGCTTTAGATAAAGACAATAGCGAAATAGACCAAATAAATAACAAGATAGACAGATTTCAAATATTTGTTTTGCTGGGGTTGATTTGTTTTATTGTTGCTTTTGTTTATCCTGTGAGGCGTAAAAGATGAAAAAAATATTTATTTTAAGTGGCGTGCTAGTTTTTTTGATTATACTTTTAGTTTTTCTCTTAATATTTCTCACTAAAAGTTTAAGGGACAATAACAAAGCTTTAAAATATTTTAATAAAGGTGATTTTAAAACAGCATCTAAAATTTTAAACAAGCAAGTTCAAGATAATCCTAACAATAATGATATTTTAATAAATTCTTCAGGTGTAGATTATAAACTTAATAAATTTGACGAATCTAAATTAAAATATAATAAAGTTTTAAGCTCTTCTGTGTCTGCTCAAGCTGATAAATTTGTTTCTTATTACAATTTAGGCAATGCTGAATTTAAACAAGGCAACATTAAAGAAGCTATTAATTTTTATAAAGAAGCAATAAAAATTAATCCAGATGACAAAGATTCAAAATACAATTTAGAAGTTGCTTTAAAAAAGTTGAATGAAAAAGGTTCGTCCCAAAACCAAAATAAGCAGCAGGATAAAAACAAAGATCAGCAAAACAAAAAAGAACAAGATTTAAAAAAACAAATGAAACAAAATGAGAAAGCGCAAGAAGACAATAAAAAACAACAGCAGGATTTAAAAGACAAAAAAGATAAGGGAAATAATAAGAATCAAGATTCTAAAAAAGAAAAAGAACTAAACAAAGAAAAACAAAACCTTGATAAACAAAAACAAGAGATAAGTGAAAAAATCAAAAGTTTACAAAATAGCGAGCCAGAAAAAAGTCAAAATAATCAAAGTGCAGAAAACAAACAAGAAAAGAGGAATGATCCTAAAGAGTCAAATAAAGAAAAAAAGGATACATCAGGCTCAATGCTTTTAAATTATTATAACGAGTCAGATAAAAATACAAACAGGCCTAAAAAGAAACTTAAAAGATACCAAATGGCTCAACCGCAAAAGGATTGGTAAAATGTTTAAGAAAATAACTTGTTTCTTTTTATTAATATTTGCTGCAGTCGTTGCTTATTCAGACACTATCTCTTATAAGGCTTCTGTAAATAGAAAGACAGTGCCATTAAATGAATCTTTTGTATATTCGATTACTTTAAGCGGAGATGGGGCCGATCTTCCTGAACATCAAGTATCAAATTTAACAGATTTTACAAAATTTGGCACGTCCACTTCTCAGAACATGTCTATAATAAATGGAAAGACTAATGTGAGCGTTACATATAAATATACTTTAGGTCCAAAAAGAATAGGCAAATTTACTATACCTCCTGCAAGAATAACTTATAATGGTAAAACGTATCTTACTGAAACTGTAGATATTGAAGTTACTCCATCTCAAAGTGCGCAGAGTCTATCTCGCTCAAACACAAGTAGTAATGTCACTAGCATGCACCAAAATAAAAAACAAGCTCAATCTAACCCGCCAGGCAAAGCCTTTGTAAAAGCTACTGTAAATAAAAAGACAGTTTACGAAAACGAAAAATTAGTTTATAAGTTTAGTTTTTATACAAATGTGGACTTGATATCCAATCCAGAATATTTTCCACCAAGTTTTGTTGGTTTTTGGAATGATGGATCTAAACCTAAAAGTCGTTTTGAAGTTATTGATGGGATAAATTATCGCGTTGATGAAATAGAAACCGTATTGTATCCAATAGAAGTAGGCTTAAAAACTATTCAGCCAGCAAAAATAAAGATAGCTATTATGGACTTTTCTTCTCCAGAAGATGCGGACGGTTTTTTTAGTTTGTTTTCAAATATGGGTCGTGGGCAAATTAAAACATTAGAGACAAAGCCAGTTAATATAGATGTAATCTCTTTGCCAAAAACTGATAAGCCTGTTGATTTTTCTGGTGCAATAGGGGACTTTAAAATATCTGCCACTTTAGACAAAAAGCAAGCTCAAACAAATGAACCTGTAATTTTGACAGTTATTGTTAAAGGTAATGGAAATATGAAAAGCATTAGCGGTATAAATTTTGCTTCTTATGAAGGTTTTAAAAAATATGAAACGATAATTTCAAACGATTCAGAAAATATAAAAGAGTTTAAAACAATATTTATTCCTTTACTTGCAGGCGTCCAGGAAATTCCATCAGCAAGTATTGCGTTTTTTAATCCAGTAAAGAAAAAGTATGAAACTATAAAAACTGCTGCGCAAAAAGTTGAGATAACAGGAGAAACTGTTAATTATGGTAACTTTGAAGATGCTAAATTTACTGGCGATGTTGTACGTCAAGATATAAATTACAATAAACAAATTAAAAATGTAAACTTCCATAAAGGGTATTTGCTAAAAAGTTCAAAGTTTTATTTGATATTTGTACCTTTTTTTCTTTTGCTCATTTGCAGTATTTGCTATAAAGTGTACAGAAACAAACAGTACTATGGTAAGTTAAACTTCAAAAAAGTCAACTTACGCGATGTTGAGAGATTAATTAAGGAAACGGAAATAGAAATTTCCAAAGATAATTATAAAAGATCTTTGGATTTGTTAAATAGTGCATTTATTAAGTTTTTAGATACTCAACTATGCAAAGAAAGTCAACTTTTGTCTAAAAATGCAATAATAGAAGAGTTAAAGAAATTAGAATTGAACGGTGAGAAGGTTGATAAAATACTAAAAATTTTTGAAGAATTTAATTTTTATAAATATTCTTCAGTAAACTTAAATAAAGAGTACGTTTATAAGTTGTTAAACGATGTCAAATATCTTGTGACAAATACGCAAAAGATATGTTCTAAGAAGTTGTAATACAGATTAGTTAATTATTAAGTTGAAAAAAAGGAGGGTTTTATGGAAAAAATGAAATGCACTGTTTGTGGGTATATTTATGATCCGGATCTGGGAGTTGAAGATAGTAGTATAGCTAAAGGTACATCTTTTGAGCAGTTACCTCAAGACTGGCTGTGTCCTGTATGTGGAGCATCAAAAGATGCTTTTGAAGTAGAGAAATAGGGTTGAGGAGTTATGAAGAATATATATTTGGACAATCAGTCTAACACGAAGTTAGATAATAATGTGCTTAATGCTATGATGCCTTTTTTGGTTGATTGTTATGGCAATCCTCAAAGTATTTATTCTTTAGGTGCTATTTCTAAAGATGCTCTAGATACTGCAAGGTTTCAAGTTGCAAGTCTTATAAATGCAGATGCTAAAGAAATAACTTTTACGTCTTGCGCTACAGAGTCAAATAATTTAATAGTTAAAGGTATAGTAGAGTCGTTAAAGACTAAAGGTAAACATATTATTGTTTCTTCTATAGAACATTTCTCTATTTTAAACCCTTTAAAAAAACTACAAAATGAGGGCTTTGAAATTACTTATTTGCCTGTGGATACAAAAGGGAACATTAATGCTAAAGAACTTGAAAAGTCTTTAAGAAAGGACACTATTTTAGTGTCTATCCAACATTCTAACCCTGAGATTGGAACTGTGCAAAATATTAAAGAATTAGTAGCTATAGTTAAGAATAGTAAAATCAACGATTTTGTTGTTTTTCATACAGACGCAGTGAGTTCTTGCGGTTTTGTACCAGTAGATGTTAAAGATTTAAATGTGGATGCTTTGACATTGTCTTCGTCTGTAATCTATGGTCCAAAAGGAGTCGCTGCTCTTTATGTTAAAAAAGGTATAAAAGTAATTCCTCAAATTGAAGGTGGTGTTCAAGAAAATTCTAAACGGTCAGGCACAGAAAATGTTCCTGCCATAGTGGGTTTTGGTAAAGCTTGCCAAATTGCTAAAACAAAACTTGTTTCAAATGCACAAAAAATAAAAGAGTTAAGAGACATACTTATCAAAGAACTGCCAAAAAGAATAGAATATATTTATTTAAACGGTGCAACAACAGAAAATCGCTTACCTGGCAATGTAAATTTTTCAATTGAGTTTGTTGAGGGCGAATCTTTGTTTTTGCTTTTAGATGCTAAAGGGATAATGGCTGCAAGTGGTTCTGCTTGTGCAAATAAGAACTTAAAACTTTCTCATGTGTTAAGTGCGATAAATGTAGACGTAGCTGTTGGGCAAGGGTCTATAGTTTTTACATTGTCAAAATACAATACAAAAGAAGAGATCGACTTTGTTTTAGAAGAGTTTCCTAAAATAGTTAACAGACTTAGAGAAATGTCGCCTCTATACTCATATTTTTTAGAGACAGGCAAAAGAAAACAGGCTGGTCCTGGCACAAACTTTGATCAAGATCATGACCATTGTCACATATGTGAAGAATGATTATTATGTTATAATTTTAAAAGATGTTAATTGATAGAGTTTTTGTAAGTTGAAGTGAAATTGGAGGAAGTAGTATGGCATTTTACTCAGAAAAAGTTATGGAGCATTTTGCAAATCCAAGAAACGTTGGACAGATAGAAAATGCAGATGGTGTAGGCGAAGTAGGAAACCCTATATGTGGCGATATGATGACTTTTTACATAAAAGTTAAAGATGATAGAATAGAGGACGTAAAATTTAAAACTTTTGGATGTGGAGCAGCTATAGCCGTTTCTTCAATGGTTTCAGAAATGGCTGAAGGTAAAACTATAGAGGAGGTTATGAATATTACAAACGATGATGTTGCAAAAGAGCTTGGAGGATTGCCTCCAAACAAAATGCATTGTTCTAACCTTGGAGCAGATGCATTACATAAGGCTATAGAAAATTATAAATCAAAACAGGGTAAATAGTATGTGTAAAGATAATTGTTCTTGTCCGTATTGTCAAACTGAGTTAAAAAACAGATGTTTAAATCCAGAATTTTGTGAACCTTGCTGTAAAACTGAAAATGTACATATAAAAATATGTGATGTTTGTAAATCTGAATATTTTAACGAATATGAAAAATGTCCGATGTGTCAAGCAGAACAAGATGTCTAAGATAATGTAAAGTCTTTACTTTATTAAATAAAAGGTTGATTTTATGACAACATTAATAAAAGAAGGTATATATTCAGTTGGCGTAGTAGATTGGAATGAACGACATTTTCATGGGTACACATATGTAACTAAAAGGGGTGTCACATATAACTCTTATTTAATTATAGATGAAAAGATAACCTTAATTGATACTGTTAGAGAAGGGTTTCAAAAAGAGTTAATAGAGAACATCAAAAATGTTGTTGACCCTTCAAAGATACACGTCATAATAATAAATCATATAGAACCAGACCATTCTGGCGCATTTCCAGACATATTAAAAATTTGCCCTAATGCTAAGGTTTATGGTACAGAAAAAGCAAGACAAGGCCTTTTAAAATATTATGGAGTATGTGGAGATTGGGTTACAGTAAAATCAGGCCAAAGCTTAAATATAGGAAAAAGAACGTTAGACTTTATAGATGTGCCCATGATACATTGGCCTGACAGCATGTTTACGTACTCAGCTTACGATAAGACTTTATTTTCAAATGACGGATTTGGACAACATTATGCGACTAACAAAATTTTTGACGATGAAGTTAATTTTGATGCTTTAATGGACGAGTCTCAAAAATATTATGCAAACATACTTTGGCCATTTAATATGCTTGTATCCTCAAAACTTGCAGCAATAGGCAAATTAAATCTAGATATTAAGTTTATAGCTCCAAGTCATGGGCTCATATGGCGTAAATATATACCAGAAATTATGCAAAAGTATTTGTATTGGTCTTCGCATTCATGCAAAAGCAGAGTTGCTGTTATTTATGAGACAATGTGGAATTCTACTGAAAAAATGGCAAAAAAGATTATAGGAGGAATAACTTCAGAGGGTGTAGAAGCTGTGTTGTTTGATATAACAAAGAATGATAGAACAGACATCGCTTCATATATGTTAGATGCCAAAGGGTGGGTGTTTGGTTCATCTACTCATGACGGAGAAATGTTGCCTGTAATTGCGGGCTTCTTGCACTTTCTTAAAGGTTCTAAAGCTAAAAGACGTAAATCTTTTGCATTTGGTTCTTATGGTTGGAGCGGGGAGGCTGTAAAAGATATTGAAGATACAATTTCTAATGTTACATCTTTTGAACCTTCTTTAAGAGTGGTCTATAGCCCTACTCAGGATGAGCTGGATAAATGTTTCCAAGCAGGTAAATCTTTTGCTTTAAAAATAAAAAATGAATAATAAGTGATTTTTTATGCTTATTTCATTGGCTTAGTATAGCATTGTTTCATTTTTACAAAATATAAATTTTAATTGTTATTTTGGTTAATAAGTAAACATATTATGTGAAATTGTAATAAGGATGAGGAGGATATATGAGAGGACTAGTTTGTAAAGTGTGTGGGTACGTAGCTCTAGACGGCAACAAAGATATATGCCCTATTTGTCATGCAAAAAATGTATTCGAAGAAAGAGAAGGCGCTTATAAAATGCCTGACTTTAAGGCAACCTCAGGAGAGACTGAAAAAAAGCATATTCCTGATTTTACAGTTGTAGAAAAGTGTGGTTTAATTCCAGGAGCTGGTTGTGTTGATGTCCATGTGAAAATTGGAGAGGTGTTACATCCTGCTTTGTCTGAACATCACATACAGGAAATAACTTTTTATGTTGACAATAAATTTATTTCAAACGTTATGCTTACATCTAGCATTAACCCTGCTGCAGTTATCCATCTAAAAGGTGGGACAAAAGGTAAAGTTCAAGTTATAGAAACATGCAATCTTCATGGTAAATGGTTTAACGAGGTAGAAATAAGATAATATTGTATAAGGACTTGATTATAATAATGGAGGTAATAAAGTTATGGCAAAGTCAGTTAAAGGTACAAAGACCGAAAAACATTTATTAGAATCATTTGCAGGAGAATCACAAGCAAGGATGAGGTATACATATTTTGCTTCAAAAGCAAAAAAAGAAGGTTTTGAACAAATTGCTGCGATTTTTACAGAAACAGCAGACAACGAAAAAGAACATGCAGAAAGATTTTTTAAGTTTTTAGAAGGCGGCCCGCTTGAAATTACCAGCACTTTCCCTGCAGGTGTTATTAGCAATACGGTTGAAAATTTAAGGTTTGCAGCTTCTGGAGAAAACGAAGAATATACAAAACTTTATCCTAAAGCAGCCAAAGTTGCTGACGAAGAAGGATTCCCTGAAATAGCAGAATGTTTTAGAAGAATTTCTATTGCTGAAAAACATCATGAGTCAAGATATTTAGAGCTTCTTGACAATCTTGAAAACGATAGAGTGTTTAAAAAAGATATGCCAATAAGATGGAAGTGTCGTAACTGTGGTTATGTTTACGAAAGTAAAGAAGCTTTAGAGCATTGTCCAGCATGTTTGCATCCTAAAGCGTATATGGAAGAATTGGCTGATAATTTTTAGTGTATTAATTTTGTGTTTGATATCTAAAAAAGGCAATATACAATTTGTAAGCCATATTGACAAACTGTATATTTATTATTATCTTTAGCTTTAAAATCAAGCTCTAGACCTTAAAAAATATTTGTATAACTTAATTTCTTATTGTCGTTATTTATAATAATTTTATTGAAATTAAAATTTATATCTTTAAATGTCAAACTTATATCCAGCATAAAGTGTTATTGTTTGACAGCTGCAATTAATAGTTCCTGCGTTCATTGGTGAAGAAACAGTATAGTTATTTATTGCATATATTGCTTCTATAACTAAAGAGTTTATGCTAAAACCTATGCCACCACCATAATAAAAACCTGTTTTTTGTGTTGCTTCGTCTAAATTGGATAAGATAGGTATTACTCCGCCTATCCTACCGGAACAAAACATAAATGTGTTGTCTAGACCAGAAAGTGGTGTACGCAATTTTAAAGCTGCAAAAAGTGGCATAAAAGATACATTTCTAGCATTATCATTTGTTTTTCTAGGAAAATCGTATGATGTTCCAAGTCCTAAAGCAGCAACATTGCTTAAGTATTGAAAATATTCAAGTCCTGCAGAAATTCCGAGTTTTGTGTTTTGACTCGTACTATTACCTTGAAATTCTTCTGAGATTGTATTTAAAGGTTGGAATCCAAGTTTTAAAATAAATTCTCTGTCCTTGTTAGGTTTTGCAAGCACTGTAATTGCAGCTATACATACTAAAACAAACGTCACTAAAACTTTTTTCATTTTCTTCTCCTTTCCTAAATACTCCTTGTTTTTTTGTACAACGTTTGGAGTCCTTAGCATCTTCAGGAGTTTTGTTTCAAAATGTTTACGAGACTCCTTTAAATTAAAATATAGTTCTTAATTTTATAAAGTTTGATTGAGTTTTACTACTAGTAAGTTTTATCATTAGTAATTTGTAATTAAATTTCTATGCCAATAACAATACCTTTACTCCTTTTTAGTATCTATAAATTGGAACTGCATTTTGTAATGTGAAAAAATGTTTTATTAAGTTAAACAGTAATTTTAGTAATTATTGTGTATTAAATAGAAATTCAAGTTTTAAAGGTGAGTTATTATAAATCTTTTGTTGTTTCATACATTATTATAGATGCAGCAATTGCAGCATTTAGGGATTGGCAACTTCCGTGCATATTTATTTTTATAAGTTCGTCAGCTAAATTTTCAGTTTCATTTTTTATACCGTTAGCTTCGTTACCCACCACAAAAACACTTTTTTTTGGTATTTTAACAGTATTTAAATGTTTTTTTCCTTTCAATGATGCAGCAAAAATAGTAAACTTTTCTTTTTTCAGCAATTTTATAAGATTCTGTATGTCTATATTGTCTACTACAGGCAAATGAAATATTGATCCCATTGTTGCACTTAAAGTTTTGTTAGAATAGATATCAGTGCTCCTTTTTGACACAAACACTGCTTTAAAAGCAAACGCATCTGCAGAACGTATAATTGTGCCAAGATTGCCGGGGTCTTGAATATTTTCTAAGATTATAAACATTCCCATATTGCTTATAACATCTTCAATTTTATAATGTTTTTTTTCTAAAACAGCTATTATTCCTTGAGGGGATTTTGTTGTAGACAGTTTATTAAATAGATGGTCTGAAAAAACTATTGCGTTTTTAACACTTTTTGCATTATTTTTATATTTTTCTGATATAAAGATTTGTTTTATGTTCCAATCTTTAGGAATTTCTTCAACTTGTTTTTTACCTTCAACAAGAAAAGAGTTATTTTTATCACGAAATTTTTTATCTTGAAGTTTAAGAGCTTCTTTAAATATAGAATTTTGTGCGCTGGTAATTATCTTGAATTTTATATCGTTACATTGCGTGTTTGTCAAAATGATTTTATCGTTTAGCATAAATCCTTATTAACTTGAATATCAAAATTATACAAAATAGAAATAATATGTCAAGAATTATGTCTGTATAAAATATATTTTTAATGAATTGTGATGCGTTTCACCAAAACATTTTACACAAAAAAGCACAACTTATATATTAATAAAGATACTTTATAATAGCAAAGATATGGAGCTAATGATAAGAAGTCAGCAAATTTTGTTGGAGATATCAATAGTGAAAGTCCGTTTGAAATTTAAACAATAAAAATAAAATGTTATACTCTATCATATCAAAATTTAAGTATTGTTTTATTTACATGGAGAAAGTTATGAGTAATTTTGAACTTAAAAGTACATCTTGTTGGCAAAATCTCCAGAAACATTATAATGAAGAAATGCAAACTGTTCATTTGCGAGACTTGTTTAAAAATGAAAATAGATTTAATGAATTTTCTGTGAGTGACGATAATATAGGCATAACTTTTGACTATTCAAAAAATATTATCAACTCTAAAACGTTTAAACTTTTAATGGATTTTGCAAAAGAAGCAAAAATAAATGAGTATGCAAAAAAAATGGTTTCAGGTGAAAAGATAAACTGGACAGAAAAAAGAGCAGTACTGCATACAGTGCTTAGGAACAGAAGTAACAACCCTGTCTGTGTTGACGGCAAAGACGTTATGCCACAAATTAATGCTGTACTTTCTAAAATGAGAAAATTTAGTAACGATTTAAGAGCTGGTAAATGGACTGGTTTTACTGGCAAAAGAATTACTAATGTTGTAAATGTTGGAATAGGCGGGTCTGATTTAGGCCCTAAAATGGTTTGTGAAGCATTAAAATATTATGCTGATGTAGTAAATGTTCATTTTGTTTCTAATATTGATGGCGCAGATATTTACGAAGTGTTAAAAAAATTAAACCCACAAACAACACTTTTTATAATAGCTTCTAAAACTTTTACAACTCTTGAAACAATAACAAATGCTTTAACTGCTAAACAGTGGCTTATAGATCAGTTAGGTGATAAAGCTGTTGTAAACCATTTTGTTGCTCTTTCAGCAAACGTAAAAAAAGTTAAGGAGTTTGGTATTGATGAAAACAATATGTTTGAATTTTGGGATTTTGTAGGTGGGAGGTACTCTCTTTGGTCTGCAATAGGCCTTTCTATTTGTTGTTATATTGGCTTTGAAAAGTTTGTAGAGCTTTTAGAAGGTGCTTATTATATCGATCAACATTTTTTAAATACGCCTTATGAGAAAAATATTCCCATAATAATGGCTGTGTTAGGGTTTTGGTACAATAACTTTTTTAATGCTTCAACATGTGCAGTTTTACCATATAGCCAATATTTACATAGATTTGCTGCATATTTACAGCAAGGTGAAATGGAAAGTAATGGCAAAACCATAGATTTTGAAAATAATAGGATTAATTATCAAACAGGTCCTATAATTTGGGGCGAACCTGGCACTAACGGACAACATTCATTTTATCAACTTTTACATCAAGGTACAAAGTTTATCCCTTGCGATTTTATAGGCTATATAAATCCTGTAAAAAAAGTTGGAGATCATCATGAAAAATTGATGGCAAATTATTTTGCTCAGACAGAAGCTCTTGCTTTTGGTCTTACAAGAGAACAAGTAATAGCAAATCTTAATCAAGCAGGGTTTTCTCAAGATGACATGAAAGTTTTAACTAACCATAAAATATTTGATGGTAACAGGCCAACAAACAGCATACTAATTAGTAGTCTTACTGCTAAAACGTTAGGAGCTTTAATTGCACTGTATGAACACAAAGTATTTACCCAAGGTATAATATGGCGTATTAACAGTTTTGACCAATGGGGTGTAGAGCTGGGGAAAGTTTTAGCAAACGTGATTTTGCCTGAACTTAAAAATGGATCAAAGAATCCCCATGATTCTTCAACAGAGAATTTAATAAAAATTTTTAATTCAAATAAATAGTAGAGGTTTATGAAAAAGTATATACTGGATTTAACAGATTCTCAATTAAAATCTTACTCAAAAGCGTTTATAAAACAAGACTATAGAATTAACCAAATTCTTGATTGGATTTGTGTAAAGAAAGCTGCTACTTTTGAAGAGTTCACTTCTATTCCAAAAGATCTTAGACAAGAGCTTGACAGAAAATTTTTGCTTAGATCTTTAAAAATAGTAAAAAAACGACAATCTATAGTTGATGGAACAGTTAGATATACTTTTCAAAGCGTAGATAAAAAGTATTTTTTTGCTGTTTTTCTTCCTGAAAAAGGAAAAAAATCTGTTTGTATATCGTCGCAAATAGGTTGCCCTATGATGTGTGCTTTTTGTTTTTCAGGAAAAGTAAAATATACAAGAAACTTAACCAGAGGCGAGATAATAGAACAAATTTTACAAATAGAAAATGACACCAAAGAAAAAGTGTCAGGCGTTTTGTTTATGGGTATGGGAGAACCAACCCTTAATTATAACAGTGTCTCGTCAGCGTTAAGTTCCATTGTGTCTAAAAAAGAGTTTGCCATAGGTAAAAGACATATAACTTTATCAACTGTAGGCAATGTAACTGCAATTAAAAAGTTTGCAAACGATAATTTTGGCATTCGTCTTGCTGTTTCTTTACATGCTACCACTGAAAAACAAAGAAAAAAGATAATCCCAAACAGTTTTAATTTTTCTATAGAAGAGATACTAAGTGCGAGTAAATATTATCTCAAAAAAACAAAATCTAGGTTGACAATTGAATATATTTTAATTAGAGAAATTAACGCTTCTTCTGCAGATGCTCATAGGCTTGCAAGACTTTTAAAACAGCACGATTTATTAAACCAAAACGTACAAATAAACTTAATACCGTATAACACTATAAAAGGTGCTAATTTCAACGTTCCTACACAAGAATCTATTCTTAAATTTAAAAATTTGTTAAAGTTAAGCGGAATTGTTGCCAATATAAGGCAAGCAAAAGGATCAGATATTGGTGCAGCTTGTGGACAATTGGGTTATTGAACAATATTTACATTTACAAATTTTTCACGTAAATCTGTTAAAAATATAATATTCTCTATTTACTAAATATTGTAATCTTTAATACTGAATGTGACTTGCTTGACACCTATGCTTTGTGACGCCTTATTGCGTTTTGTTTTGCAGCTTATTGTTCCAACATGGAATTTTACGCTGTTGCTATGTTGACAACATATGTAGCTTTGTTATATAATCAAAAAAAGATAAGTAACATTAAAACCTAACATAAAATCGTTTTTTCTTTTGTTTGACAGACAATGTGGGGGTGTGGCAGAGTGGTCTAATGCACCAGACTGTAAATCTGGCGGGCTTGCCCTTCGGTGGTTCAAATCCATCCGCCCCCATATTTAAATATTTGCGAGAGTAGCACAATGGTAGTGCTCCAGCCTTCCAAGCTGGCCACGCGGGTTCGATTCCCGTCTCTCGCTTTTTAGGTTTTGCATGATTTACGAGGGTGCCGGGGTGGCTCAGTGGTAGAGCACCTCCTTGGTAAGGAGGTGGTCGCGGGTTCAATTCCCGCCCTCGGCTTATTATTGTAAAAAAATCATAATAAAAATAAGGAGCGGACTAGAAAAATGGCAAAGATGAAATTTGACAGGAGCAAGCCACACGTAAACATAGGGACGATAGGACACGTAGACCATGGCAAGACGACGTTAACAGCTGCGATCACGAAGGTGTTGGGTGATAAGGGGTTAGCCGAATATATATCGTACGATCAGGTAGCCAAGGCATCGGAATCGCAAGGTAGGAGAGATGACAGCAAGATAGTGACGATAGCGGTAAGTCACGTAGAGTACAGTACAGACAAGAGGCACTACGCGCACATAGACTGTCCTGGACATGCTGACTATGTAAAGAACATGATAACAGGTGCAGCGCAGATGGACGGAGCGATAGTAGTGGTAAGTGCGTTAGATGGGCCGATGCCGCAGACAAGGGAGCACATACTGTTAGCAAGGCAGGTAAACGTACCGTCGGTAGTAGTATTTTTAAACAAATGTGATGCAGTAGAAGACAAAGAGTTATTAGACTTAGTGGAGATGGAAGTTAGGGACTTGTTGAGCAAGTACGGATTTCCAGGAGACAAGACGCCGGTAATAAGGGGTAGTGCGCTGCAAGCGTTAGAAGGGAAGAAGGAAGGGGTAGACTCGATAATGAGGTTGATGGAGGCGATAGATGAGACGATCCCGTTACCGACGAGGGCCATAGACAAACCGTTTCTAATGAGTGTAGAGGACGTATTTTCGATAACAGGGCGAGGGACAGTAGCTACAGGCAGGGTAGAGAATGGGAAGGTAAAGGTAGGGGAGAACGTAGAGATAATAGGGATACAAGATACGAGAAAGAGCGTAGTTACAGGTATAGAGATGTTCAAGAAGTTGTTAGATGAAGCGCAAGCGGGTGACAATATAGGTATGTTGTTGAGGGGGATAGAGAAGGATCAAGTAGAGAGAGGGCAAGTTATAGCAGAGCCTGGGTCAATAAAGCCGCACAAGAAGTTCAAGGGGCAGGTATACGTACTGACGAAAGAGGAAGGAGGTAGGCACACACCATTTTTCAACGGATACAGGCCGCAGTTTTACTTTAGGACAACGGACGTAACAGGCATAGCGCACTTACCTGATGGAGTAGACATGGTGATGCCGGGAGATAATATTACAATGGACATAGAGTTGATAATGCCTGTAGCGCTGCAAGCGCAGTTAAGGTTTGCAATAAGAGAAGGCGGGAGAACTGTAGGTTCTGGCATTGTTACTGAAATCGTTCAGTAAGTGTGGGAATAATAATGTCTTTTGAACTTTTGCTAAAATACAATACTAATACTGTGTTGTACAAATTAGAATTGGAGAATTGAAAAAGATGGCAGAAAGAGTTATTATAGCGATGGCTTGCAGTGAGTGCAAGAATAGAAATTATTATTTTGATAGAAGTAAAAAACAAGAAGGCAAGCTATCTCTAAAAAAATTTTGTAAAAATTGCCAAAAACGTACTGAACATAAAGAAACAAAATAATGTAATTTAAATAGTTAATTTTAGTGGGGAGGGGGCGTAAGCTAACGGTAAACTGCTGGTCTCCAAAACCAGCTTTGGAGGTTCAAATCCTTCCGCCCCTGCTTTTAACAATGTTAATGAAGGTATGAAATGAATTTAATAAAAAACGCCATGACTTTTTTTACAGATGCATATTACGAGCTCACAAAGGCAACCTGGCTTGGCAAAAAGGAAGCTGTTGGTACTACTGTAGTTGTGGTTGTTTTTGTTATTATAATGTCTATTTTTGTTAGTATAGTTGATTTATTTTTGGGCACAATAGTAGGTGTTATATTATAAGCTGGAGCAAAAAATGGCAAATCAATGGTATGTTGTACATACATATTCAGGGCATGAAGATAAAGTAAAAAAAAGCTTGGAAATGGCTGTTGCAAATTTAAATATGCATGATGTTGTTTCTCAAGTTCTTGTACCAACTGAAGAAGTGATTGAAGTAAAACAAAACAAAAAAAGAATAAAAAAAAGAAAGTTTTTCCCCGGATATGTTTTTCTTGAAATGACTGTAAACAATACGACCTACTGGCTTGTTAGAAATACTGCAGGTGTTACTGGTTTCCTGGGTGGAGTTAAACCTGTGCCGATGGCTGAGGACGAAGTTGACAGCTTTTTAAATAATATTGTAAGCCCAGATGTTTCTAAACCTAGACCAGCAGTTTCTTTTGACAAAGAAGAAAATGTTCGTATTGTAGAAGGGCCGTTTAAACATTTTATCGGTATTGTTGAAGAAGTTAACCAAGAAAGAGGAAAGCTTAGAGTTATGGTCACCATATTTGGTAGGCCAACACCAGTTGAACTTGACTTTTTACAGGTAGAAAAAATATAGAAATTCAAATGTTCTTGTAATTATAAAACTACTAAGAATATAGGAGTAAAGTAAATGGCCCCAAAGAAAGTAAAAGCAATGATAAAGTTACAAATTCCTGCAGGAGGAGCAAATCCTGCTCCTCCAGTTGGGCCTGCATTAGGACAACAGGGTGTAAATATTATGGATTTTTGTAAACAATTTAATGAAAAAACAAAAACTTTGGAAAAAGGTATTACTATACCTGTGGTTATAACAGTTTTTGAAGATAGATCGTTTACTTTTATAACAAAAATGCCTCCAGTTTCAGCTTTAGTAAAAAAGGTTGCTGGTATAGCTAAAGCTTCCGGTGTTCCTAATAGGAATAAGATTGGAAAAATCACTAAAGCTCAGGTTGAAGATATTGCCAAGCAAAAAATGCCAGACCTAAATGCCAATGGCAATTTAGAAGCTGCTAAGCTTATGGTTGAAGGTACAGCAAGAAGTATGGGTGTAGATGTAGTAAATAAATAATAAAAACGAAGTGTGGGAGCATGTAAGCGAAAACCACAAGGAGAAAATATGAGTAAGAGGTTGGAAGAAGTATCAAAGTTAGTTGATAAAAACAAAGTTTATACAGTTGAAGAAGCTGTATCTCTTGTAAAAGAAACTGCAAAAGCAAAGTTTGATGAAACTGTTGAAGTTCATATAAGACTTGGCATAGATCCAAAGCAAAGTGATCAAATAGTAAGAGGTACGGTTTCTTTACCGCATGGCATAGGAAGAACAAGAAAGATTGCTGTTTTAGTTAAAGGCGAAAAACAAAAAGAAGCCCAAACAGTAGGTGCAGATATTGTTGGCTCTGATGATTTAATTGAAGAAATATCAAAAGGCAAACTGGATTTTGATATTTTGGTTGCAACTCCAGATATTATGAGAGATTTAAGTAAAGTTGCAAAAGTTCTTGGTCCTAAAGGTTTAATGCCAAATCCAAAAGCAGGTACTGTTACTTTTGAAATTGGCAAAACAGTTGCAGAACTTAAAAAGGGAAGGGTAGAATATAAAAATGATTCTTTTGGAATAATTCACGTTCCAGTTGGAAAAGTATCTTTTGATAAAGAGAAACTCGTTGGTAATATTAAAGCTTTGGTTGAAGTTGTAATAAAAGCTAAACCTTCTAGTTCAAAGGGACAATATATAAAAAGTATATCTATTTCTTCAACAATGGGACCTGGTATATTTGTTGACCAAAGAGCATAGTTGTTTTTTTATAAATATTTTGTGTATAAAAGACGGCTGTAAGCCGCCTTTTACTTTTTAAGGGACTAAATATGAATAAAGTTAACAATATAGAAAGTTTACTCAGTGAAGTTTCTATTAAGAACAATATTGAAATTGTTGATGTACAATATATTAAAGAGAATGGTGATTGGGTTTTACAAATTTTTATAGACAAAGATTCTGGCGTTACAATGAGCGATTGTGAAAAATTTAGTTATATTTTTAATGAAATATTAGATAAAAGCAATATACTTCAAGATTCTTATATATTAGAAGTTTCTTCGCCTGGTTTAAATAGAGTATTAAAACAAGAAAAAAGCTTTAAACGTTTTATAGGTAGTAAGGTTAGAATACAGACGCACATTTCTATAAACAATCAAAAAAAATTTTTAGGGCCACTGTTGAGCTTTAATAATGGTATACTTACTATAAATGATGTTACAAATGGTGTCGTTAATATAAATTTTTCAGATATTAAAAAAGCCAATTTAGAAACGGAAATTTAGGAGGCAAAATGGGTGAAAAGACTGAGCTTTTAATGGCTCTTGAACAAATAGAGAAAGATAAAAAAATTAAAAAAGAAGATATTTTAACCGTAATAGAGAACGCTTTAGTTTCAGCATACAAAAAGCACGTTGGGAAAAATGTTAATGTTGAAGCTACTGTCAACCCCGAAACAGGTGAAATGGCTGCAAATGTGGTTAAAATTGTAGTTAAAGATATCGAAAACCCTTTGCTTGAAATAAGTCTTCAGGACACAGAAAAATTTGGTGGTAATGTTGAAATTGGTTCTGAGGTAAGAATCCCTCTTGATACGCAAGATTTTTCAAGAATTGCAGCTCAGACTGCAAAGCAAGTTATAGTGCAAAAAATCAGAGAATCTGAGAAAGATTTTTTGCTTGACGAACTGAAAGAAAAAATAGGACAGATTGTGAGTGGTGTTGTATATAGAACATTAAATAAAAATCTTATTGTTGATTTAGGTAAAACCGAAGCTATACTTCCTAGCAGTGAACAAGTTTTTAAGGAAAAGTTTAGTGTTGGGCAACATATTAAAGCTATTGTATTAAAAGTTGATAAAAATATAAAAGGTTCTGGAGTGGTTCTTTCGCGGACTAGTATAAAACTTGTCAGGAAACTTTTTGAATTGGAAGTGCCTGAAATTTATGAAAAGATTGTTGAAATAGTAAATGTTGTAAGAGAGCCAGGAATAAGAACGAAAGTTGCTGTTATTTCTCATAATCCCAAGGTTGATCCAGTTGGCGCTTGTGTTGGTATAAAAGGTGCTAGAGTAAAACCGATCATAGATGAGCTTAGAGGGGAAAGGATTGATTTAGTTCCATTTTCTAATGATCCGGTAAAATATATATCAGCTTCTTTGTCACCAGCTAAGGTTGTTTCTGTAACTATTATTTCTGATGCTAACAAGCAAGCAGAAGTTATTGTAAGTAACGATATGTTATCTTTAGCTATAGGGAAAAATGGTCATAATGTAAGACTTGCAGCAAAACTCACAGGTTGGTATATTGATGTGGGGTCTGAAAATCAAAAGAAACAAGAAAGTCAAACTAAGGCTGAAAGTAAAATTCAAACAATTGAAAAACTAGAAGGTCTTAGTGAAAAAGTAATAGAAATTCTTGTTAATGCAGGTTTTACTGACATAGAAAAGTTGTCGTCTTTTGCGGTTAAAGATCTTATGACTTTACCTGGCATAGGTCAAAAAACTGCAGAGAAAATTGTGGAAGCAGCAAAGCGCGCTCTTTAATTTATTGTCGTTTTAAAATTTAGTTAGAAAAAGGTAGGAGTGTTTATGCCATCAAAAAAAACTGACAAATCTAAGACTAAGAGTTCTCAAGAAAAAATTATAAAAAAGAAAACGTCATCACTAACAACTAAGAACAAAGACACTACAGCAAAACAAATAACAAAAAAAGCTGCTACTTCATCTGCAAAAAAAACGGTTAAAGCTAAAGTAGTGTCAAAAAAGTCAAAGTCAAGTTCTGATAAAAAAACTGTCAAATCCAAAGAGATAAAGACTCATTCTGTTAAAAACAAAACTGTTAAAAAAGACAGTTTGCAAGATAAAAAACAAATTGTAAAAAATGTGCAAGAAGAGTCATCAGCTGGTAAAAAGATAGCAAAAGTTGAAGAACAAAATGAGGTAACAGACAATAGCATTAACATCTCATCTAATGAGGATAGTATTAGAAAAAAAGCAGAAGATTCGCTAATAGTTGATGCTGATAAGAAAGAACAAGAAATACAGCAAGATGAAATAGAAGCCAAACCAGAAGCGCTTAAAAAAGTTGAGCAACCTAAACAAGAAGTTGTAGAAAACAAGTATAAGGCAGTCATTTCTATAAACGAGCTTATAACTGTAAGAGAGCTTGCAGAAAAAATGAGGTTTAGGGTAGGTGACGTGTTAAAAAAACTTTTGTCTATGGGCAGTCTTGCTACAATTAATCAGAGGTTAGATACAGACACAGCAATTCTTTTAGCTAATGAGTTTGGATATGATGCTAAAATTGATTCAATTTATTCTGAGGAAAAAGTTGTAAGCTCAAAAGAAAAAGACCCTTCGAAACTAAAAACTCGTCCTCCGGTTGTTACAATAATGGGACATGTAGACCATGGAAAAACATCTCTTTTGGATGCTATAAGAGACAGCGATGTTGTAAGTGGCGAGCATGGAGGCATTACTCAGCACATAGGTGCATATAAAGTAAAAACTTCAAGCGGACGCTATATTGCTTTTTTAGATACGCCTGGACATGAAGCTTTTACTGCGATGCGTTCTAGAGGTGCTCAAGCTACAGATATTGTTGTTCTTGTTGTTTCTGCTGCTGATGGTGTTATGCCTCAAACAGTGGAAGCTATAAATCATGCAAAAGCTGCAAATGTGCCAATAATAGTTGCTGTAAACAAAATAGATTTGCCAACCAGTGACCCTCAAAAAATAAGACAAGAATTAAGTAACTATGGTCTTGTTCCTGAAGAGTGGGGCGGCGATACAATAATGGTTGATATTTCTGCAAAACAAAGAAAAAATATAGACTCTTTGCTTGAAATGATTTTACTTAAAGCAGAGATGATGGAATTGAAAGCAAATCCTGATAAAAATGCAGAAGGTATTGTTATAGAAGCAAGACTAGATTCTCGTAAAGGTGTAGTTGCTACTTTGTTAGTACACAGCGGCACCTTAAAAGTTAGAGATAATATAGTTGTTGGCACAACTTATGGTAAAATAAGAGCACTAGCAGACGAGTATGGTAAAAGCATAAATTTAGCTACACCAAGTACTCCAGTCGGCGTTTTAGGTATTAATGAACCTCCGCAAGCTGGCGATAAATTTATTGTTGTTGTTAACGAATCACAAGCCAGACAAATTGCGCAGTCTAGAAAGGAAAAAGTTAAAGAAGCGTCTTTAAAGCCAAGATATCACTTATCTCTTGCAGATGTAAGTATGGGGCAAGTAAAAGATTTAAGAATAATATTAAAGGCAGATGTTCAAGGATCTTTGGGTGCGTTATGTGATGCTTTGGAAAGACTTTCTACTCCAGAAATAAGTTTAAAAATAATACATAGAGATGCAGGTTCAATTACAGAATCAGATGTAGCTTTGGCGGCAGCTTCTGATGCTTTAATAGTGGGTTTTAATTTACGTCCTGATCCTACGGTAGAAAAGCTTGCTGAAACAGAAGGCATAAGCATAAATATATATAGAATTATTTATGACTTAATTGCAGATATAAGGGCGGCTATGGAAGGCCTTCTTGATCCTGACATGAAAGAAGAGATATTAGGGAGAGCAGTTGTTAAACAAGTGTTTAAGCTTTCAACTCATGGAACTATTTCAGGGTGTTCTGTTATAGATGGCAAAATACAAAGAGGGGCTAAAGTAAGACTTTTAAGAGATAATATTATAGTTTTTGAAGGAAATATTTCATCTCTAAAAAGATTTAAAGATGACGTTAAAGAAGTTGAGAAAGGTTATGAGTGTGGCATAGGTTTAGAAAATTATTCAGATATTAAAGTTGGCGATATTGTTGAAAATTTTACTACTGAAAAAATTGCAAGGAAATTAAGTAATTAAAAAATTGTGGGTAAACTGTCATGACATTACCGTATAAGAGAGCTGTAAGGGTAGGTGAATTAATACAACATACTGTTTCAAAAATTATAAAAGAAATGAAAGATTTAGATTCTAATTTTGTTACAATTATGAGTGTAAAGCTTTCTGATGATTTGTTGAGTTGTAGGATATTTTATTCAGTGTTTGGTAGTCAAGAAGATAAACAAAAAGTTAGCGATATTTTAAAAAAACGTACAAATTCTCTTAGGCACGAGCTTGCTATACGTTTGAATTTAAGGCGTACACCTAGCATATGTTTTGTCTATGATGATACAGTAGAAAGTGCTTCAAAAGTGTTTGATATACTTGAAAAAATAAAAGAAGAAAAAAATGTAGAATAAATTGTTTAACAAGGAAAAATGAATCAAAAAGGCAAAGTAGTAAATTCTGATTTAGATAAAATAGCAGAAATATCTAAGATCATAAAAGAGTCAAGAACTTTTTTTATTGCAGGGCATGTTAAGCCTGATGGTGATAGTTTGGGTTCTGCGTTAGCCTTGTTGTCTTTTTTAAATAGGATAGGCAAAGAAGCTTATGTTTATTGTAAAGATGAAGTGCCAACATATTTAAGGTTTTTGCACGATTCAAATAAAATAAGAGTGGCAGCCAAGAAAACTGATTTTTTTGATTGTGGGATAATTCTTGAATCTCTAAATTTTGCCAGAATGGGTGACATAATCACTCCAAGTCAAGTCAAAAAGATAATCAATATAGATCATCATCAAACTCACACGAATTTTGGAGATGTAAATTATGTTGTTCCAAAATCTTCCTCAACTGCAGAGTTAATAGTAAACATATTTGAATTTATGAAAGTTAAGTTGACTAAAACAGAAGCAGAATGCCTATATACTGGGATAGTTACAGACACGGGCCGTTTCCAAAATACGAATACAACTGCAAATTCACATATAACTTGTGCAAAGCTTATGAGGTATAATATAGATGTTAATAAAGTTCACAAACAAATTTATGAAAATACTTCTCTACCTTCATTAAAACTCCAAGGTTTTGGGCTTTGTAACATAAAACTGATTTTTAACGGAAAAGTAGCTTACATAGTTTTGACTAAGGACATGTTTAAGAAAAGTAAGGCTAATTATAGTGATTCTAAGGGTATAATAAACCATACATTGCGTGTGCAGGGAGTCAAGGTAGGTTGTGTGTTTAAAGAAATTAATAAGAAAAGCACTAGAGTTAGTCTGCGTTCAATTAAAAGTGTGAATTTGTTGAACATTGTAAAACAGTTTGATGGTGGTGGTCATAAAAATGCTGCAGGTTGTACAATAAATGCAGGTATTAATATGGCTATCAAAATGATTTTTGAAGTCTTAGAAGAGAAGTTTGATGGATAGATGTTATAATAATGATATTTCTGGAATGTTGCTAGTTGATAAACCTTCAAATATTACTTCCTTTAAAGTTGTAAAAATTTTAAGAAAGTTTTTAAATGTAAAAAAAGTGGGGCACTGCGGTACTTTAGATCCTGCTGCAAGTGGTCTTTTGCTTGTTTTATTTGGTAAGGCTACTAAACTTCAAAGTAGATTGATAAAAAAAGATAAGGTCTACTCAAGTTCTTTCCTTTTAGGAATGACTACAGATACTTATGATTTAGATGGAAAAATATTTTCAATAAAAGAAGTTCCTAATATAAGTATTGAAAAAATAAAAATTTCAGCAAAAAATTTTGAAGGAGAAATTTGCCAGGTTCCTCCAATGTATTCTGCGTTAAAGATTAATGGTCAAAGATTATATGAACTGGCTAGGAAAGGTATAGAAATTAATCGTGATCCACGCAAAATTGTAGTTTATAAATTTGATATATTAAGCTTTAATAAAAGTGTTTTAAATGTAAAAATACATTGCTCAAGTGGTACATATGTTCGTTGTTTAGCTAAAGATTTAGGTGATGTTTTAGGTTGTGGTGCTACAGTGAAAACTTTAAGAAGAGAAAAAATATATAAATTTGATGTTAAAGACGCTTTGTCTTTTGAAAACACAAATAACTTAGATGAAGTAGTAAGAAATATAATTCCTTATAAAATACTGGTTGATATTTAAACAAAATGTTAAAAAAAACTGTTATAACTATAGGTACTTTTGATGGTGTTCATAAAGGACATCAACTTCTTATTCAAAAAACTTTATCTGTTGCTAAGAAAAAAAAGTTATGCAGCGTTTTAATTGCTCTTGAAAAACCTGTTAAAAAAGTTTCTGGCCTTTTAACTACTTATCAAGAAAAACAAGATGAACTTAAACTTTTCGCTTTAGAAGAAATTTATGTATTAAAAGTGCCTTCAGATATTTTACGTATGTCTCCAAACAGATTTTTTGATGATTTTTTGCTTAATATATTTAATGTAGATACTATCATTTGCAGTTTTGCTTTTGCTTTTGGCAAAGATCGCAAAGGGGATATTGTTTGGCTAACAAAAAAAGCAAAAGAGAATAATGTAACCCTTCAAATACTTAATCCTTTAAAAGTTTTGTCAAAACAAATTTCATCTTCTTATATACGAAAATTAATTGAACTTGGTAATGTTAAAGATGTTGTAAAATTTTTAGGAAGATTTTATTCTTTTGTTGGTAAACCTTTTAGAGACAAAGGTCTTGCAACAAAGCTAGGATATCCTACAGTAAATTTAAAGGTTGACAAAGAAAAACTTTTGCCTAAAGGAGTATACTCAAGTACTATATCTAATGGCGATAATATTTATGCGTCAGTTACAAATATAGGGGTTAGAGCAACTTTTAATATGGGTAGCAAAATTGTTCCAGAAACACACATTTTAGATTTTAAAGGTAAGTGGAAAAAAACTCTGACAAAAGTTACATTGCTAAAAAAAATAAGAGATGAAAAACGGTTTAATGATATTAATGCTTTAAAAAAGCAAATTGCAAAAGATGTAGAAAAAGCTACAAAGTTTTTTTGCAGCAAACAATCTTTTAGTGATATTTAATAATGGCTAAAGTGAAGGCTATATATTTAAGCTGATCTAGTTTAGACTCTTATCTACGTTACTAGAGCAATCGCAACAAACATTTAAACAAATTAGCAAACTAGCAAAATAATAAGACAAGAAAGACATAAATGAATTTTGCTTCAGACAGAGCTAATTTGCAATATTAAATATTTATTGCTCATAAGATGCTCTTTGAGGTAACTCCGATAAGATACTAAACTAGATCAATATCTGCGAAATAGTTTGGTTGGTCTAGTGTAGAGTCTTATCTCCGTTACTAGAGCAATTGCAAATAAACATTTAAACAAATTAGCAAACTCGCAATGATAAGACGAGAAAGACTTATATGTATTTTGCTTCAGGCAGAGCTAATTTGAAATATTAAATATTAGTTGCTCATAGAACACTCTTTGAGGTAACGCAGGGAAGGTTCTAAACTAGATCAAAGTAAATTGGGAGTTGCTTTAAAAGCAATTTGTGAGATAAAAACATTAAACATTAAAGTTGTTATAAGTATTAACTAATACAATATAAATTAATGAGTAGTAAATTAAGCGTTTGGAGAATATTTGTGAGTTTAAGAGTTATTGCAGGCACAGCCAGAGGGAGATTTCTAAAAACACTTCCTCGAGATGATTTGTCTATACGTCCAATGCTTGGCAGGATAAAAAAGTCTGTTTTTGACATCATACAGTTTAAAATTCCAAATGCCACCTTTTTAGACTTGTTTGCAGGTGTGGGTTCTGTTGGAATTGAAGCTCTTTCAAGAGGAGCTAAAAAAGTAGTTTTTGCAGAACTTAGCAATGTGTCTTTGTCTCTTATTAAGAACAACTTAAACGCTTTAAAGCTCAACGATCGTGCAGAAGTTGTTAAATGTAATGTTGTAAAAGACTTTTGTGTTTTGCAAGACAAGTACGATATAGTTTTTATGGGTCCTCCTTATAAAGATGGAGACAAAAATGCACTAGCTTTGACATTGCCTACTTTAAAAAATATAGTAAGATATAATGTCTTAAAAGAGGACTCTGTTTTAATAGCTCAAAAGCATGTCAAAGAGGCTGTAGGAGAAGTTGCCGGACTTGACTGTTTTAAAGTAGCAAAGTATGGCGATACTGTTATTTCCTTTTATAGACGTATAAGGTAAAATATAAATGAGGCAAGATTTTAAGATAAGTTATTCAAGAATAAATGCGTATTTGTTTTGTCCGTATAGATATAAATTAATATATATAGATAATCTTTACGCTCCTGTTAATGCTGACATTACTTTTGGACATATAATTCATAGAACGCTTGAACAATTTTGTGATGGCAAAAAAAAATCTCATGATGAGCTAGTAGATTGTTATAATAGTTCTTGGAAAAACAATGGTTTTGCTAGTCCTTGGCAAATTTTTGAGTATTATGTACGAGGTAATAAAATATTAAAGAATTATTATGAATCTTTTAAAAAGTCTAAAACTGAAATTGTATATGTTGAAAAATCTTTTGATGCTAATATCGGCAAGTATAAGTTTGTAGGGATTATTGATAGGATAGATAAACATCCAGATGGTACGTATGAAGTTATGGATTATAAAACTCATATAAATATTTGGGAACAAGAAAAAGTAGATAAAGATTTACAATTAACTTTTTACGCTTATGCTTGTAAAAATATTTTTGGGTTTAATCCAAATAAAATTTCAGTGTATTTTTTGTCTGAGAATAAAAAGATTTATACAAAAAGGACACAAGATGATATTAATAAAGCCATAGACATTGCTTTAGACGTTGCAGAAAAAATAGCGTCAGAAAATTTTCAAGAAGATATGTCTAAGTGCAGTTTGTGTAATTTTCATTTTAAATGTAAATATTCAAAAGAACGCAAAGAGGAAATAAAATGAAACCTTTAATGGTTGTAAAATTTGGAGGCAGTTTAACTAAAAATTTAAAATCTCAAAAAAAATTTTTAAAAGAACTAGCTGAAATTTCACATAAGCAGAAAATTATTTTAATTCATGGAGGAGGCCATGAAATAAATTTTTTGCTTGAAAAGTTTTCTATAAAAAGTAAATTTATAAATGGTTTAAGATTTACAGATAAAGAAGTTTTATCTGTTGTAGAAATGGCTTTAAGTGGTAAGGTTAACAGAAATTTAGTTGCAGGGCTTATAAAAAATAAAGTAAAAGCTGTAGGTATATCAGCAAAGGATGCAAGTACTGTAATATGTAAGCAGATTAAGCGTTTAGGTTTTGTTGGAGAGCCTGTAAAGGTAAATAAGAAACTTATAGAGGTTTTACTTAAAGAAAATTTTTTGCCGGTTATAGCCTCTATTGCTTGTGATAGCAATGCAAACAGTTTAAATGTCAATGCTGATACTTTAGCTTCTGCTATAGCTAGCGCATTTGAAGCTCAAAAGTTGGTGTTTCTAACAGATGTTTGTGGTGTTTTAGATAAAGATAACAAGACTATAGAAGAGATAAAAATGAAAAATGTAGATTCTTTGATAAAAAATAAAATAATAACAGGTGGCATGATACCCAAAATACAAGCTTGTGAGAATTCTCTTAAAAAAGGAGTGCAAGAAGTTTGGATAGTTGATGGTGCAAGTGGCGTTATAAAAATGAATGGTACGGTTATAAAAAAATGAATATAAAACAAATAGAAAATCAGTATTTTATACACACGTATAAACGTAATAACTTGGTTATAAAAAAAGCTAAAAATCAGTTTGTTTGGGATGATAAAGGTAAAAAATATTTAGACTTTTTTTCAGGTATTAGTGTGTGTAACGTGGGCCATTGTAATGATTTTGTTGTAAAAGCGATAAAATCTCAAGCAGATTTGTATATGCATACGTCTAATTTATACTATGCCCCGTCTCAAATTAAGTTAGGTCAAGCCCTCGCTAAGAGAGCTTTTGTTGGCGCTAAAGTTTTTTTATCAAATTCAGGGGCAGAAGCAAACGAGTGTGCAATAAAACTTGCAAGAAAATGGGGTTTTTTAAATCCATCTAAGGATGGCAACCGTTATGAAATAATTTGTTTTGATAATTCTTTTCATGGCAGGACGATGGCTACAATGGCAGCTACAGGCCAAAAAAAATTTCATGAATATTTAAAACCGTTACAAGAAAAGTTTGTTTTTGCTGGGTTTAATGATATAGAGTCTGTAAAAAAACTTATAAGCAGTAAAACTGTTGCAGTTATTGTAGAACCTGTACAAGGAGAGGGCGGGGTATTTTCTGCAGATAAAAAATTCTTAAAAGATTTAAGAGTTTTATGTGATAAAAACAACATTCTTTTAATTTTTGATGAAATTCAGTGTGGAGTAGGCCGTACAGGAAAATTTTATGCTTTTGAAAATTATAATGTAAAACCCGATATTGTTACAATAGCAAAGTCTTTAGCTAATGGACTCCCTTTAGGTGCAACGATTGCTTCTAAAAAGTGTGCTGACGCTTTTGTGTATGGGGACCATGGCTCTACTTTTGGCGGTAATCCTGTATCTTGCGCAGCAGCTACTTGTGTTTTAAAAATTATGACTTCAAAATTTTTGAACAATTCGCTTAAAATTTCTAAATACCTTTTTTCAAAATTAGAAACATTAAAAACTAAACATTCTATTATTAAAGAAATTAGAGGTATGGGTTTGATAATAGGTGTTGATTTGACTGTTAGTGGTAAAGAGATTGTGAGTTATTGTTTAAGTAAGGGATTGATCATAAATTGTACTCATGATACAGTTTTAAGACTTTTGCCTGCACTTATAATTACTAAAAGAGACGTTGATACAGCAATAAAAATTATAGATGAAGCTTTAACAAAGCAGGCATAGTTAAAAATTGTTGTTTGTGTTTTTGTTACTTTTTAGCTTGATAGCATATATTAATAAATTGTGGGGTAAAAGAAATGTTACAAGAAAAATCTGAAATAAAAAAAGTTGTTGTAGCTTACTCGGGCGGTCTTGATACGTCTGTTATTTTGTCATGGGTAAAAGAAAGTTATAATTGCGAAGTTATAGCTTGCTGTGTGGATGTGGGTCAGGGTAAAGAGCTAAAAGGTCTAAATGAAAAAGCTAAAAAAACAGGAGCGTCCAAGTCATATATAATAGATGCCAAAGAAGAGTTTGTCACAGACTATATTTATCCAGCAATAAAATCTCAGGCGCTTTATGAAAATAGATATTTTTTAGGTACAGCTTTAGCAAGACCTATCATTGCTAAAAAAATTGCAGAAATAGTAAAGAAAGAGAATGCAGACGCTGTTTGCCATGGAGCAACAGGAAAAGGTAATGATCAAGTACGTTTTGAGCTTGCCTTTAAAGCTTTAATTCCAAATGTAAAAATTATTGCTCCTTGGAGGCAGTGGGATATAAAATCCAGAGAAGATGCAATAAAATATGCAAAAAAAAGGAATATTCCAGTTCCTGTAACTAAAACAAAGCCTTACTCTTCAGATGCAAACTTGTGGCACGTTTCTTATGAAGGCGGTGTTTTAGAAAACTTAAAAAAAGGTTATGATGAGTCAATGTTTAAGATGACAGTTTCTTTAGAAAAAGCTCCAAACAAACCCACAAACCTTGAAATAAGCTTTGTAAGAGGTATTCCAGTTGCAATTAATGGAAAAACTTTAAAACCTGTTGAATTAATTTCAAAGTTAAATGAAATTGCTGGTAAAAATGGGGTAGGAAGAGTAGATATAGTTGAAAACAGACTTGTTGGTATGAAATCAAGAGGTGTTTATGAATCTCCTGCCGCAGCTGTACTATATGCAGCCCATCAAGAATTGGAATCTATCGCTTTAGATAGAGATACGTTACATTTCAAACAATCTTTGTCTGCTAAATATGCAGAGCTTTTGTATTGTGGGTTATGGTTTTCTCCATTGAAATATGCATTGGATGCATTTATAAATAAAACTCAAGAACATATTTCTGGTTCTGTAAAACTGAAACTTTATAAAGGTAATATTACTCCAATATCAAGAGATGCAAAGTATTCTTTATATTCGCAAGAACTTGCAACTTTTGAAAAAGACCAAATATATAATCATAAAGATGCAGAAGGTTTTATAAATCTTTGGGGACTTCCTACTAAAGTTTTAGCCATGCTTAGAAAAGATAACTGAGGTATAAATATAACTTTTTAATACCTAACTTTCCCAACAACTAATGCCAACAGCACAACCTCATCACTCACATATTTTTCGTATAATTTTGGCTCAAGACAAGGTTAGCTTAGTAGAGTTAAAAGTGTCTAAGCTAATCTAAGTTAATAACAAATAAAGATTATCGTGTCAATGATTAAATCTAAATTCTGCATTCACTAGTCCATCATGGCCCTTTCATTTATCTGAATATATTGTAGATTCATTTGGTGCTAATCTCTTGGGTTTTTTTAACCATTTTTATAAGTAAACTTTACTTTTTCAAAAAAATTAACAGATCTTTTTGAAAATACTAAACTTATAGACTTTTCAGAGAAACCCGCGTATTTATTATATGGTTTACAAATTATGCCACAAGATAATACAATTTCAGCATTAAATTAAAAAAATGTATAATAATTATGTGAGAGTATTGCATATAAAACAAGACATTGACATAAGTGTTTGAGAGGTCTTATGACTGAAAAACTTATAAGAAAAAATAGTATATTCAAAGGCAAAGTTTTAGAGTTTTGTTGTGATGATGTTAGATTGTCAAATGGTGCTACTGCAAAAAGAGAATATATACAACATCCAGGCGCTTGTGCAGTTTTACCGTTTGTAGATGATTCTAATATTGTTTTGGTTAAACAGTTCAGATATGTTATAAACCAAACAACTTATGAAGTTCCAGCTGGTAAAATAGATGGTGGAGAAGCGCCTTTGGAATGTGCAGCGAGGGAATTGAAAGAAGAAACAGGCTACCAGGCTGGGAAGCTAAATAAAATGATATCTTTTTATCCATCTACAGCTTTTTCTACTGAAAATTTACATATTTTTACAGCTTTTGACTTGCAAAAAGGTATTGCAAAACCTGATGAAGATGAGTTTGTTGTAACAGAAATTTTAAGTTTTAATAATGCTTTGAAAATGGTTAAAAGTGGGAAAATTAGTGACGGTAAAACGATTATAGCGATTTTAAATTTTTCAAATTCATTAAAGTAAAAAAGTTGCAAATATTCTATAAATATTAAGTTATATTATCTATAAAAATATACAGAGGTCTTTATGAAGAGAAGCATTTACTGTGGCCAAGTGACCGAAAGTAGTATGGGTCAAGAAATTGTGGTGTGTGGTTGGGTTCATTCTAGAAGAGATCATGGCAGTGTAATTTTTATTGATTTAAGAGACAGAGAAGGTATTTTGCAAATTGTTTTTCAACCGGAAAATGCTTCTATGTTTAAGATAGCTGAAAATCTTAGAAGCGAATATGTAATATGTATTAAAGGAAATGTAAGAAAAAGACCTGAAGGTACACTTAACCCTAATATGTTTACAGGAAATATAGAGCTTGTTGTTTCTGAAATAGAAGTGCTAAATACATCTGCTGTGCTCCCTTTTGAAGTTTCAGACACTATAGATACTTCTGAAGAGCTGCGATTAAAATATAGATATTTAGATTTGCGTCGTATGAGTTTTCAGAAAAATTTTATAATGCGCCATAAACTTGCCAGCCAAGTAAGAAACTTTTTAAACGAAGAAGGTTTTTTAGATATAGAAACTCCTTTTTTAACAAAATCTACCCCTGAAGGAGCAAGGGACTTTTTGGTACCTTCAAGGATTTATCATGGTACTTTTTTTGCTCTTCCTCAATCGCCTCAAATTTTTAAACAGATTTTGATGATTTCTGGTTTTGATAAATATTATCAACTTGCAAGATGTTTTAGAGATGAGGATTTAAGAGCTGATAGGCAATTGGAATTTACTCAAATTGATCTTGAAATGTCTTTTGTTGATGAAGAAGATGTTATGAGCCTTGTAGAGAGAATGCTTGCAAGAGTATGTATGTCAGTTTTAGGCATAGAAATTAAAACTCCATTTGAAAAAATGTCTTATCAAGATGCAGTGCTTCGTTATGGGTCTGATAAACCAGACACAAGGTTTGACATGGAAATAAAGGACTTTTCACAAGAACTTAAAAATTGTGGTTTTAGTGTATTTGCTTCTAGTATAAATAAAGGCGGCATTGTAAGAGGGTTATGTGTACCAAAAGGAGCAAATTTTTCTAGGTCTGAAATAGACGCTCTTACAAAATTTGTTGGTGAGTATGGTGCTAAGGGACTTGCATGGATGAAAGTTACTAGCTCAGGGGCAGAGTCTAATATAGTAAAATATTTTAAAGATGAAGAGATAAAAGCAATTATTTCAAAACTTAATGCAAATGTTGGAGATTTAATTGTCTTTTTAGCAGACGAAGAAAAAGTTGTCACACAAGGATTAGGTGCTTTAAGACTAAAATTAGGGAAGGAACTTGGCCTTATAGATAAAAATAAGTTCAATTTTTTGTGGGTTGTAGATTTTCCTCTTATGGAGTGGAATAAGGAAGAACAAAGATGGCAGGCGCTTCATCACCCTTTTACAGCTCCTAAAAATCCAGATGTTATAGATAAAGAAAATGCAGGTTCTCAAAAAGCAAAGGCCTATGACATTATTTTAAATGGCGTAGAAGTTGGTGGTGGTTCTATAAGAATAAATAAGAGCAGTGTGCAAAAGAAAATTTTTGATATTTTAAACATTTCTGATGAGTGTGCAAAAGAAAAATTCGGGTTTTTATTAGAAGCTCTTGCATATGGTGCTCCCCCTCATGGTGGAATAGCTATGGGGTTTGATAGAATGTGCGCATTATTTGCTGGGGAAGATTCTATACGAGAAGTTATAGCCTTCCCTAAAACTCAAAAAACTTTAGATCCATTGTCTAATGCTCCTTCTACAGTAAGCGATAAGCAACTTAAAGAACTTGGCCTTAAAGTTGTTGTTAAGTAAACACAAATTAATTTAATGTTAGTGAAAAATTTAAATTGTTTATTTTTAAATTTTTAAGAGGACATATGAATCATTTATTTGAAAAGTTAAGAGTTCAAATAAGGTTTATGCTTTTACATCTTGCAAGAGAGCTAAGAAAAAGTTCTCGTTCAATACCTGTTGTAAGAGAATCTAAAAATTTGTTTACAAAAGAAATTAAAATACCTGTTTTTATTTCTTTTGTGGTTACAGTAATTTTATTTTATTTAATGCTCTTTATAGTTTTTGGTATTAACTGGAGAGCTATGATTGCTACTGCAATTTTTGTTGTAGTAAACATAATTCTATTTATTGTCCAAGTAAAAAGCAAAGAACAAAATATAATAAAAGATAATGATGCTGTGGTTTTGATGAGTTTTATTTTTGTTATTGCAATTTTAATTTGCCAAGTTTCAATGGAGTATTCTTCGCCTTTTATTACTCCAGTGGCTGCATTTTCTCTTATGGGAGCAATACTTTTATCTCAGAGAATAGGGACACTGTATGCTATAAGTTTAAGTTTAGTGGTGGCTTTTTTAAATGATTTTAGGTTTGATATTTTTCTTGTAATGCTTTGTGGTAGTGTTGCTGTTATTACAAATGTTTCAAATATTCGCAAAAGGTCTGATTTTATAAATTCTGGTGTGAAAGTTTCAGTTGTAAACATTTTAATAGTAACAATGTTTTATTTGTTTGCTGATGCTTATGACTCGTGTCAATTTAAGTATGACCTTATTTACAGCGCTTTAAATGGTTCTATTGTTACTGTCTTGCTTTTAGTATTAATGCCTTTATTTGAAAAACTTTTTTCTAGAACGACAAATATAAAACTGATAGAACTTTCAGACTTCAATAACTCTCTGCTTAAACGTCTTATGCTGGAAGCTCCTGGAACGTATCATCACTCTATAATGACAGCAGATATTGCTGAACGTGCTGCAAATACTGTTAATGAAAGTTCTTTGCTTGCAAGAGTTGGTGCTTATTATCATGATATAGGAAAGCTCAATAACCCTCACTATTTTATAGAAAATCAGACGTTAGGAGGACACAATCCTCATGATGCTTTAACTCCTGAAATGTCAAGGTTGGTTTTAGTTTCTCATGTAAAAGACGGTGTTTCTCTTGCAAAAAAGTATAATATAGACAACGAAATTATAAATATTATACAGCAGCATCATGGCACGACATCCATGTATTCTTTTTATCACAGAGCTTTAGAAGAAGATGTAAATGTAAATATTGAGGATTTTCGTTATCAAGGGCCAAGACCTCAAACTAAAGTTGCTGCTATAGTTATGATGGCAGACTCTTGTGAAGCTGCTTGTCGTAGTATTGAAGAACCTATAGCTCTAAGAATACAAGGCATGGTTGAAAAAATTATTAATAATAAATTTATTGATGGGCAATTTTCTGAATGTCCAATTACTTTAAAAGATTTGGAATCAATCAGGAATAGTATAACCTCAACAATAGTAGGTATTTATCATGCAAGAATTGAGTATAAATAAAAGTAGTAATTTTATTAATTTTTATAATTTCCCAAAACAATATGTGGAAGTGTTAAAACAGGCTGCTATTTTAACATTGAAATCGGAGAAAAAGAAGAAATATCAAATAAACTTTATCATGGTAAACGATGAGGATATAAAAAAACTTAATACAAAATATAGAAAAGTAAAACGCATAACAGATGTTATTTCGTTTTTAGTGTCTTTAGGAAAATTTGTGGGAGATATTTATATTTCCAAAAATAGAACTCAAAAGCAAGCAAAAAAGTATAACAATTCTTGGCAAAAAGAGCTTGCCTATCTTGCTATACATGGCGTTCTTCATCTTTGCGGGTATACTGATTATGATGTTGAAAATAAAGTAAAGATGTTTACTAAACAGGATAAAATATTTAAATGTTTGTTTTCTGGTGGGTAATTGTTTTATTAGTTCTCATATTTTTGTCTGCTTGTATTTCAGCAGCAGAGATTGGAATTACAAGCTTGTCAAGATACAGAATAAAAAAACTTATAGTACAATTTCCAAAATTATCTAAGTCTTTATTTGGTTGGCTAAAGCAACCGTATTATCTTCTTACAATTATTTTAACAATTAATGTGATAGCTGACATGCTTACAAGTTTTGTTTCAACTGATTTATTGACACATGTTTTTTTTATGATTAACAGAAATGTTGTTGAGGTGTTTTCTTGGATTATAACGTCTTTTGTGCTTTTAGTTTTTGGAGAAATAGTTCCTAAAATTTATGCAAGGCTTAACTCTCAAAAAGTTACGTTAAAAGCAGTGCCTATACTTTCAAAATTAGAAAAGTTGCTAAAACCTTTTATATATCCAGTTATAAAAATTACAGAATTTGTAGTGCCAAAAACATTAGACCAAACCCACTCTTATGCTCTTAGTGATGAGGAAATAGAAAATATTCTTTCTGAGGGTATACAGACTGGGGAATTAGATAAAGAAACTAGTAGTATGCTTAAACGTACTTTAAAGTTTGAAGATTTAAACGTAGAAAAGATAATGATTCCGTTTAGTAGTATAGAATCTGTGGATTTGTCTTTAGATGAAGAGGATTTTTTAGATATGGCAGTTGAAACCTCTAGAAGCAGAGTCCCTGTTTATATTAAGTCTAAAGATAACATAATAGGATATGTACATATAAAAGACATCTTAGTATTATGGAAAGAGAATAAAGGACATTTCATACGGTCTCTTGTAAAAGAGGCATACTATGTAGGACAAGGACAAAAAATAAACGAGTTGTTAAAACAATTTCAAAGTGGGAAAACACATATAGCTTTTGTAAAAGATAACAACAATAATATAGTTGGTATGGTAACTTTAGAAGATATATTAGAAGAAGTTGTGGGAGAAATTCTTGATGAATACGAGCTTGAGCAATGATATTTTTAATAACAATTAAAATTGTTTTGTTTGTTATTTTTCTTTGTGCTTTAGGTTTTTTTAACGGCGCAGAAACTGCAATTACAAGCATGTCTAGCGCTTCTTTGCGTAGTATTAAAGAAAAAGAAGAAAAGTATTTCAGTAGAATAACTTCTTGGGAAACAAATACTCAAGAAATTATGACAGCCATGATTATTGGTATGAACTTATCTCTTGTTGGTATGGGTGTTATTTTATCTTCTCTTGAGTCAGATATTGTGTATTATTACAATATTAATTCCAAAATTCTAACAGCATATTTCCCTATAATTTCAATAGTCCTTGCATTATTTTTAGGTAACATTTTTCCAAAGACAATAACCAGATACAATTCAAAGAAGATAGGTATGTTTGTACTGCCAATTGTGATAAAATTTTCGTTTGTTTTTAAATTTGTTATAAATTTTTTGCTTAGTATTTCAAACAAGATTGTAAAAGTGTTTATAAAAGATAAAGAAACTGAACATGTTAAAGCGCATGAAATAGACTTTTTGCTTTCAAATGAAAACACTTCTCCACTGCCAGAAGATTCTAGAGAAATTATTAGTAATATAATGGATTTTTCAGAAAATAAAATTTCTCAAGTTATGATGCCTATTTCTGAAGTCTTTGCAATAGATATAGAGTTACCAGAAGAAGAAATAATAAAACGTATTATAGATAATAGATATTCAAGAGTTCCTGTCTATAAAGGAAATATAAACAATATTATTGGTGTAGTATATGCAAAAGACCTTGCTGTTGTATGGAGAAATTCTAAGGTTATAGTTCTTAAAGATTTAATAAGGCCGGTGTATTTTGCTCCTGAAAATGCAAAAATAAGTAAGATATTAAAAGAGTTTAAAACTGGACATCATCACATTGCAATAGTTGTTGACGAGTTTGGCGCTACTATAGGGATAGCTTCAATGGAAGACTTAGTAGAAGAAATTGTTGGAGAAGTTTGGGATGAGTACGATATCAGGGAAAAAACTATAGTAAAAATAGCTCATAACAAATACATGATACAAGCCTATGAATCTATATCTGTTTTAAATAACGAGCTAAAAATAAATATCCCTGAAGGTAGTTATACGAGTGTTAACGGATGGGCATTAAACTTGTTTGGCAAAATTCCGCAAGTAGGCGAAAAGATAGATTGGAATGGCTATACAATAGAAATACATGATGCGGATTTAAAAAAAGTAAATAGAATAGTGTTAAAAAAATGTACTACACGATAAAAGGAATTGTTCTTAACTCAAAAGTACAAGGTGAACAAGACAAGCTTGTTACAATTTATTCTTATCAGCGAGGGAAATTTCAAGCTGTTGTTCCTGGCGCTAAAAAAATTGCAGCAAAGCTTTCAAGTGCTACTGAACTTTTAACAGAAAGCGAATTTATGATTTTTAATAATGGGTTTCATTCTAAAATTGTAGGAGCAAGAATTATAGAGAACAACTCTAAAATGAAAAGAGACTTTAAGAAAAACTTGTATGCTTTATATGCTACAGAAATTTATGATAGGTTTGTTCCATATAATATGGAAAATAGAGATAAATATAGTTTAATTATAAGGCTTTGGCAAGTACTTTCAGACTGCAGTCATCAAAAAAGAGCATTTACTGCATTTGTTTTACGTTTTTTAAAAATTTCAGGCTATTCTTTTTTGGATTATATAAAAAATGATGGTCTTTTAATTGATAAAAATGTTGTTAAGTCTATAAAAAGACTTTCAAACTGTTCTGGTAATGACATTGATGTGTTGGAGGGAATAGAAGATGACAAAGTTTGGGGTTATGTTGAATCTTATTTAACAAACTATATAAGTCGCCCATCTTTAAGTGTGTTTTTACAAAAAATAGAAACCGCAGAAAAGACATTAGTTGTATAACTTAGTATCCCCAAAAGAGCAGCTTATTAGCAATAAACATTTAAGTCGTTCTTGTCTTATTATTTTGTAAGTTTGCTAATTTGATTAAATGTTTATTGCGATTGCTTTAGTAACGTAGATAAGGTTCTAAACTAGACCAACCAAACTATAAAGAGAATAAACTTTTAATATTTGGAAAGTTTTGACAAAACAAATAATAATATCGTAGTATTAATAAAAATAAAAATTATGAAGTGGTTTAAATTATTGGGGAAAAAATGAATATAAGATCAGCTAAAGTTGCAGACGTAAAACAGATGCACAATTTAATAGAACATTATGCAGACAATAAAGAGATGCTTCATAGGTCGTTAAATGCTATATATGAAAGTATTCAAGAATTTGTTGTTCTAGAACACGAAAATAGAATTATAGGGTGTGGAGCTCTACATGTTTCTTGTGTAGATTTAGGAGAAGTTAAGGCATTGGCAGTTTCAGAGGATTTTAAAGGTAAAGGGTTTGGAAGAAAAATAGTTGAAAAATTGCATGAAAATGCAAAATATTTAGGAATAGAGAAAGTTTTTACATTAACTTTTAAGCCAGAGTTTTTCAAGAAATTAGGATATTCTGTAATATCAAAAGAAATGTTACCTCATAAAATTTGGAGCGAGTGTGTAAATTGTTATTTGTTTCCAGATTGTGGAGAAGTTCCGCTGCTTATATCTATGAACTAGGGTGTTTTTCCACACACCTTGCCCCGTAAACAATAACAATTTTGCCTTTATATAAGGAATCGGTAATAGTTCTGGTATTATTCTTTTATGCATAATAGAATGCCTTTTGATATTTTTTAACAAAACTTTAGAATTTTTATACAAATATTTAAATTTTATCAAAACTGTCTATTTTTCAAAAGTTTCAAGAATATCTGTATAGCAACATCCAAGCTCTTGTTGAAATGGAAAAAGAGAAGAACTTACTTTAACAATAAAATTAAAAAAGGAATTTATTTGTAAAAAGTCAATTTAGAATCCAAAGGACTAAGTCAGGTTCTAAGTAAATAAGTCATATTGTCCAAGCAAAAACTCTTCAAGCTCACAATTTGCGCTTCCTATAATAAAGTTTAACGATTGAGGATATAATTTTTTAAACTGTATACTCCCACCACTTCTTTTCAATCTCCCACTTTTTACTTCAATAGCTGTAATTTTATTATATTTCTGCAGAACAAAATCAACCTCATGTTCACGTTCCCTCCACCAAAACACATCAAAACCTTCCTCCTTGCTACGTGCAAGTAGATATGCACCTACAGCGCTTTCTACTAAATGCCCTCTACTGTCAGATAGCTCAAGCAATCTATTGCGATCCGCTCCAGCAGAGTAAGTCACAAGAGAGGTGTCAAAGACCATGAACCGCGGAGAACTTTGTTTTATTTTTATCTTATTTAACGAAAATTTTTGTAATCCACATAAAACATTTGCTTTTTCTAAAAGATCCAAGTAATGAGCAATCGTAACTGTATTGCCTGCTTCCTGTAATTGTCCAATAATCTTAGTATATGATAATTCTTGTGCAGAATATATTGATCCTAATTTAAATAAAGACTTAAGTAATGCCGGCTTGCGTACTTCTTCCATCATAAGAACATCTTGTGAAATTGTCGGTTCTACAATAGAAGTTCCTATATACCGTGCCCAGCGCTCTTTATCATTTTTTAATACAGCTGCTCCTGGATATCCACCAAAAAAAAGAAAATCATTTAAATTATATTCAAAAGCTTCTTTGCACTCTTTAAAATTCCAATGAGGGCTATAAAGAACTTCAAAACGACCCATAAGAGACTCTGATAACCCTTTTTGTAATAATAATGCTGATGAGCCTGTGAGAATTACTTTTAAAGGAATATTATTATGAGTATCTTCATCCCATAATTGTTTGATTAACGATGACCAATCAGAAATTTTTTGAATTTCGTCAACAACTAAAATTGTATCTTTGCTTGTTCGTTTTTGAAGTAATCTTGCTTGCATCCATTCATTATTTAACCATTCTTTAGATGTTAGTATAGCATCATCAGCACTTACATAGTAATTAGGAGTTTTTACATTTTTTATAGCTTGTACTACAGCAGTAGTTTTTCCAGTTTGACGTGGACCTATAACTATTTGAATAAAATTCCTTTTTTCCAACAGTCGTTTTTCTAGCTGGTTAACTAATTTTCTTTCGAACACAGAAGGCCTCTATCATTGCAAAGTACTCATTATATTTATCTACTTGTAAATTATATTAGAAAAAAAATGGTTTGTCAAGTAATTGTAATATCTATTAAAATAATAACAACGGGACAAATATTAATATTCCTAGTATCTAAGTATTGCTGCTTTGATCTTAGTTTAGAACCTTATCGGAGTTATCTTAAAGAGCGGTCTATGAGCAGCTAAACATTTAATACTACAAATTAGCACTGGTTGAAGCAAAATACATATAAGTCTTTTTTGTCTTACCATTTTGCAAGTTTGCTAATTTGTTTAAATGTTTGTTGCGATTGCTCTAATAACGTAGATAAAGATTCTAAACTAAATCAAACGTCAGAAGATACCATAAATGTCAGTAGTTAGGGGGCAGATATGTGATGCAAAGTGTGAACAAAAACTTACTTGTTTGTTTCTACTAAAAATAAGGAGCAGGCTAACTATATATGCCTACTCCTTATTTGCTAGTGGGTTCGCCAAGCACGAATTATTTTTAGTTTATTACTTTATTTAGTACCGACTACTCTTGTGACTACTCTTCTATTTTTAGAGTGAGCTTCTTCAGTACTTGTAGTATCTGCTAGCATATCTTCGCCATAGGACTCTACTTTCATCCTACTACCTTCAATTCCCTTACTTTCATAATACTCTTTTACTTTCTCAGCTCTCTTATATCCCAACCCTTCATTATACTTCCTTGTCCCTCTCTCATCTGCATGTCCTTCCAATACCACCTTTACACCTGGATTATTTATCAGATACTGCACATTTTCATTTAGTGTGTTTTTTGCCTCTTGGCTCAATTCAAATTCCCCGAACGCATGATAGACTACTTTCTTTAGCTCATATCCTTTTTCCTTTGCCTTTTCTACTTTTTTCTCCTCAGCTCTCTTATCTGTATTTCCACCTATTGCCCATAAGAATTTAAGTAAGCCATCTACAGATTCTTTATTTTTTCCATTAGAATAAGAAGCAGAGAGGTTGATATTTAGGTCACCTATAAAAGTATTAAATCCTGCTTCGATATTAGCATTTCCGCCTCCGAATTTAGGAGAATCTACGGGCTGATTTTCAATAGTAGCGTTAAAATCATTATGGAGCTGATACTCGAAAGCAGGGCCTATAAAAGCAGCAGCAGGGTGGCCTGAAGGATCTGATAGGAGGCGAATAAATTTAAGTCCGATTTTAATTTTTTGGAGGTGTTCAGTATCAAAGGAGATAGATTGATTTTCAGGCAAAGGTGTTTTTTCACCAGTCAAGTTAGTGATGAAATAATTAGCATTAAAATTGAGATTAAAGTCTTTATTAACTGGATACAGATACCCAGCGCCAGCATTAGCGCCATAATAAGTAGGTGAATAATCAAAGGATAAGTGAGAAATTTTAGTTAAGTCAACAGTTTTAAAGTTACAAGAAGCAAGACCTGCTCTAGCGGAAGCATTGAAATAGATATTGTTATTTAGATCAAATCTGGCAAGTAGGCCTGCGCCGTTGTAGTAAGCATGGCCATTACCGCCTACGGTAAAATCATCTTCATCGTAGTCAAAGTGGTGAGAAGTTTCGAATTTAGAGTTACCATGTTCAAAGAAGGCAGCAAAGGTAAAGTTATGGTCATGGATAGGTAGATTTTTAGCCATACCAGCCAGGATAGAGAAGCCATTGATATCCAGATCAGAGTTGTGACCGATGAAGAACTTAGATTTAGCGGCATCGACACAAGCAAAAGGAGCCCAAGAATGAGATTTGACAGAGAGGTATTTAGCAGAATCTATAGCTTTATCTATAATGAGATCAAGGCCTTGAGAGAGGAAAGCGAGGTTAGAGGAAGCTGCTCCAGAAAGGACTGTAGTTTGGGGGTCAAGGTTACTGGTGATAGGGGAGCCTGGAGGAGCAGGGTCGATAGGGTCGTATGGGGAAGCGGCGATACTGGGATCAAAGATAAACATTAGTAGCTTTTTATCTTTTTTGACTTGTAGTTGAGTTCTAGTATGATCGTAGAGGTAAGATCCATTAGTATTTAAAAGATCTATGCGTCCATATCCAGAAGCATCTATGAGGTTAACAGTTAGTGTAGAGGTATGGTGATCGTAGTTAGATACAGAGACTTTGTGAGCATCAACTTGGATGTCTTGATGTTGATGAGTGAGAGTAAGTAGAGTCTCATTATTAAATATATTTAAAGGGAGGATAAATGAGAGTAAATCAAATCCTGAGATAGACTGTAGTGTGACATTTTTAGCAGAATTGAATTCAATCATATTATTTTGGACATATTTGTTAGTGACATTTACTTTTTCAGGGTTATCGATCCTTACACCATAAACAGCGGTATTTGGTAGTTGGAGACCAGAAGCAGCAGCAGAGAATGAGATTTTATTATTAGTAATATAGAGATTGTCTACATGAGCGTGTACGTCATCTTCATTGACGCTGTAAAAGTCCAGGTAAGCAACGGATATTTGATTGTACAGCTTGTCCAATTCGCCTACTTCGCTAGTATTAATAGAGATAGAATTGCTTGATAGAGAGATGTAGGGAATGTTATACTCACTGCTATGGCCTTCGCGTGGGGCTAGGTAAGCATCGCGTATGTGCGCTACAGTGCAAGGGCTATTAAGTATGATCTGGTTATTATCCAAGGATAAAGAAGAGTTAATAATTATAACGGTAGAGGAGGACTCAAAAGGAGGGGCATTAAGGTTTAGACAAGCGCCGTAGAGTTCCCAGATTGTAGTAGAGCTATCAATCTGAACTGAGTTATTAGACAAGGAGATAGGGGAATTAACGATACCATCTACTGGAACGACATTTGTAAGAGCATCTCCTAGTACCGAGAAAGCGCCATATACATTCCTGGCATCTGCATTTGGTAAATCACTATAAATGAATATGGAATTATAATCAGCATTGATAGAATTTTTAAGAGTAACGTTTTTAGTGCCTGAAGAGACAGGGGTAGAAGTGAAAGGATAATTGACACCTCCGAAGATGTGATTAGATACGGGAGAATGAATAATAAGAGTATTTCCAGAAGAATCAGCGGGGAAGTCAGTCCAAGGAGGATTACTAAGCCAAACATGTGCTATTTCGCCATTGGTAGGTCCGCCGTTGTGGCCATTACCAGCTACAGTGAAACTTGAAACAGCTACGATGCTAATTGTTTGAGCAAAAGACAGTATGGGAAATAGAGTGATAGAGATGAAAATGAGGATGAGTGTTTTTAGTTTAGCAGTGACACTACTCATTTGTGCCTCCTTGGTGTGTTTTTTGTTGCGACTTTTTAATTTAAACTTTCAATCGCATCCCAATTGATTTATAATGTACCAATTTTATTTTTGTTTTGCAAGTTTTTTTTGATTGAAAGTTTAAATTAAAAAGTCACGCAGGTTTGCTAAGTCGTTGATAATATGTACGTTTAAAGGGTTGTTTAAGCAAATATTAAAAATTATTTGAAGAATTGGATATGTGACAAGTGGAATTGGAAAAAGAAGAGGTTTTGTTGGTAGCAAAGTTTAGTAAAGATAAAGAAATAGGGTGTGAGTTTTGCATTATAGCTAGAATTCATAAGCATTAAGTTACTTTTATTGCTTATTGAAATATAACTTTGAAATATAATATAATTTGATTTAATTATATATAATGTTAGTAACTAACATACGCTCATACGCTAAAGTCTCATTGTATATAAATTTTACAAAAAGGTGGGAAAATGGGTTTTTGTGTAAATTGTTTATTTCAAGGGGATAATACTGTTGATGAACAAGGCAATGGAAAGGTTTTTTGTATGGTTAAAAGAAAGTGGCTCCCTGAAAATGAATCTTGTGAAAATTTTACAGAATATGCTGATTTGAGCAAAGAGATACGTAGTCAATATGCATTTGAAATTAGAGATGTTAAAAATGCTCATGGCAAAATGGGCTGGGCAATAAAACAGAATTGGAAAGCAATGATAATAGCTTTTATTGTGGCTTTTGCAACGTTTATAGCTACAATTAAATTTTTTGATAAATATATTTTTTAAAATTTGGTATTTAAATGAAAATATTAGTTATAGGTTCTGGTGGAAGAGAAAATGCTATATGTTGGCAGTTTGCTAAAAATGCCAATGTAGAAAAAGTGTATTGCGCTCCGGGTAATGAGGGTATTGCAAAAATTGCTGAAATTGTAAATATTCCTGCTTATGATTTGGAAAATTTGGCAAATTTTGTTAAAGAAAATAAAATAGACTTTACTTTTGTTGGACCTGAAATACCTTTGTCTTTGGGAATAGTAGATTATTTTAATTCTTGGGGTTTAAACATAATAGGTCCTTCTAAAAATGCTGCAAAGCTGGAATCAAGTAAAATATACTCTAAACAATTTATGAATAAGTACGGTATTCCAACTGCAAAGTATAGTTCTTTTTCAGATTTAAATAATGCTTTAAATTATATAGATACTTTGGAGGATAATAAGAGACTTGTAATAAAAGCTGATGGCCTTGCTGCTGGCAAAGGCGTGCACATATGTTCGGGTAAAGGAGAAGCAAAAAATATTGTATATAAAATGATGAGCGAAAAAGTTTTAGGAGATGCGGGAAATAATGTAGTTGTGGAAGAATATATAGATGGACAAGAGCTTTCTTATTTGGTTTTTACAGATGGTATTTCCTATTCTTTAATGCCGGCTTCTCAAGATCACAAACGAGTAAATGATAAAGATCAGGGGCTAAACACTGGCGGTATGGGCGCCTATGCCCCAGCGCCTCTTGCTACTGTAGAACTAAACAAAAAAGTTGAAGATATAGTAAAGAAAGTTATCTGTGGTATTTCTCAAGAAAAACTAGAATATAAAGGTGTTTTGTATGTAGGGGTAATTGTAAGTAATGGCTTACCGTATGTTTTAGAATTTAACTGTCGTTTTGGCGATCCTGAAACACAAGCTGTCTTACCCTTACTAGAAACTAATTTATCTGATATATGTATTGCAATTTTAGATCAAAAGCTTTCAAGCTTACAAATTAAATGGAAAGATAAGCTTTCAGTATGTGTAGTGCTTACTTCGGGTGGATATCCGGAAAGTTTTAAATCAGGTTTTGAAATAAAAGGGTTAGACAATATTGTTGATAATAATACAATAATATTTTATGCTGGGGTAAAGTCTGTTAATGACAAGTTTGTTACATCTGGTGGCAGGGTTGTTGGGATTACTTCAGTTGCTGACAATATAGAAGGTGCTATAAATAAAGTTTATGCAAGTGTAAATCTTATACATTTTGATGGCATGCATTTTAGAAGAGATATTGCATGGAGGGCTTTGAGTGGAAAAAAATGATGTTGCGATTATTGTTGGTTCTAGCTCTGACTTAAGCTTGGCTAAAGAGACGGTTAATGTTTTAAAAGGGTTTGAACTATCTTATAGTTTAGATATTGCTTCAGCTCATAGGACAGAGGAATATTTAAAGCAATGTGTGGAAGGTGCAATTAGTACGGGGGTTAAAGTTTTTATAGCAATAGCTGGTATGGCTGCAGCTTTACCAGGAGTAATAGCTTCGCATACTATCTTGCCTGTTATAGGCGTGCCAGTAGACGGAAAAAATCTTTTTGGCTTAGACTCTTTGTTTTCTATAGTTCAAATGCCCAAAGGTGTACCCGTTGCAACGGTTGCATTAGGTAAGACAGGGGCAATAAATGCTGCAATTTTAGCTGTGCAAATTATAGCAATAGGTGACGATAATTTAAAAGAAAAGTTAAGAAAATATAAAGAGAAAATTGCAGAAGTCGTTATAAAAGAAGATTTAAAACTTCAAAAAGATGGCGTGGACAAATATCTTGAAAGGTTAAATAAATAAAATGACAGAAATTATACTAAAAGCTAAACAGCTTCAAGATAAAGTAAGCAAACTCGCAAAGGAAATCTTTGAAAATAACAAGAATATTGCAGATCTTGCAATTGTAGGAATCCAAAACAAAGGCGTTTTTTTGGCTAAAAGGATTATTTTTGAAATTGCAAAATTAGCAAACATTAAAGAGTCACAAATTCCTTTTGGAACTTTAGACATAACTCTTTATAGGGACGATCTTGAAAATTTGGGCTCTAAAATGCATATAATAAAAGACACAGAAATTCCGTTTGATATGAGCCGTAAAAATATTGTCTTAATTGATGATGTCTTATATACAGGTAGAACCGTAAGAGCTGCTTTAGATGTTTTGATGAGCTTTGGTAGACCTAAGTCTATAAGTCTTGCTGTTTTGGTTGACAGAGGCTTTAGAGAATTGCCAATAGAACCAAGTTATGTAGGTGTAAAGTATGAAAGTCAAAAATTTATAAAAGTGTCTTGCAAAGAGTCAGATGAAGTAGATGAAGTAAAAATAGAGATTTGATAACGAGAACTAAAATTAAACAGGGGAATTGTTGATGTCTCTTAATCGCAAAGATTTGCTGGGTTTAGAGCATTTAGATAAAAAAGATTTACAAACAATCTTAGGTTCGGTAAAACCTTTTAAAAGTCTTTTTACAAGATCTGTAAAAAAAGCTCCAACGTTAGTAGGTAAAACAGTGGTAATTCTTTTTTATGAGCCATCGACTCGCACTAGGACATCTTTTGAGATAGCTGCAAAAAGACTTTCTGCAGATGTTGTAAATGTTGCAGTAAGTACTTCTAGTGTAGTTAAAGGTGAGAGTCTTATAGATACAGGAAAAACTCTTGAAGCTATGAAAGCAGACTATATAATAGTTAGGCACTCTCTTGCAGGCGCGCCAGATATTTTGGCAAGAAATTTAAGTGCTTCAATAATAAATGCTGGGGATGGTTTTCATGAACACCCAACACAAGGTTTGCTTGATTTGTATACGATGTATGAAAAAAAGAAAAAGCTTGAAGGATTAAAGGTTTTACTTGTAGGGGATATTTTACATTCTAGAGTTGCTAAATCAAATATATGGGCATTAACAAAAATGGGTGCGCAAGTTGCAGTTTCTGGACCACCCACATTAATACCTGCAGGGATAGAAGATTTAGGTGTAAAAGTATACTACGATTTGGATGAAGCTGTAAAACAAGTGGACGTGGTAAACATTTTAAGAATACAGCTTGAACGCCAAAAAGAGAACCTCTTCCCTTCAGTTTACGAATATGTGGAACTATATCAGCTTACTAAAGAAAGGTTAAGGTTTGCAAAAAAAGATGTTTTAATTATGCATCCAGGCCCTATGAATAGAGGCATAGAAATATCTTCTGATGTTGCAGATAGCTCTAATGCTGTTATTAATGAGCAGGTTACAAATGGCATAGCTGTTAGAATGGCAGTCTTATATCTCTTAAACCCAAAGAGGAAAAAATGAGTCTTCAAATTAAAAATATTAGAATAGTAGACCCTTCCTACAATAAAAATTTTGTTGATGATATTTATATTGAAAATGGTAAAATTGTTTCAAGTTTATCTAGTAAAGCAGATAAGATTGTTGATGGCAAAGGGAAAATTGCAGTTCCCGGTCTTATAGACATTCATGCGCATTTAAGGGAACCTGGGCAAGAAGGCAAAGAAACAATTTATACAGGTACGCGTTCGGCTGCAAAAGGCGGAATAACTACAGTTTTTTGTATGCCTAACACTAAGCCTGTGATAGACAACGCTCCTACTGTGGAGTTTGTTCTTTTAAAGGTGCAGAAAGAAGGGTTAATAAATGTGCTCCCTGTAGGATGTGCTACAAAAGGCTCTTTCGGACAAGAACTTTCTGAAATAGGGGTTCTTAAGAAAGCCGGTATTGTAGCAGTTAGTGATGATGGTGTCCCTGTATCCAATTCTCAAATTATGCGTCGTACTTTAGAATACACAAAAATGTTTAATCTGCCTGTTATTTCTCACGGTGAAGATAAAGAGCTAAGTAAGAATGGAGTAATGAATGAGGGTAGAAATTCTACTGTTTTAGGTCTTAGAGGTATACCAAAACAAGCTGAAGAAATTATGGTAAGTCGTGATATAATGTTAGCAGAACTTACAGGTGGGTATTTGCATATAGCTCATGTTTCCACGTCAGGATCTGTTGATTTGGTAAGACAAGCAAAGAAAAAAGGCGTAAAAGTAACAGCAGAAACATGTCCGCACTATTTTACTTTAACTGATGATGTAGTAAAAGTGTATGATGCAAATACAAAAATGAACCCTCCTCTTAGGGAACAAAAAGATGTAGATGCTATAAAGCAAGGGCTTGCTGATGGTACAATAGACGCTATAGCAACAGACCACGCACCTCATACTCAAGATGAAAAGAATCAAGAGTTTGATTTGGCTCCTTTTGGAATTATAGGTTTTGAAACAATGTTAAGTCTTGTTTTAAATGAGCTGGTAGATAAAAAGATTTTAAGTTTTTCTGAAGCTATATCAAAAATGACTTCTAATCCTGCAAAGATTTTTAATTTAAATGGTAGAGGATCTTTGGAAGAAGGAAGTATTGCCGATATAACAATTATAGATCCACAATACTCTTATGAGTTTAAGAAAGAAAGCATTGTGTCAAAGAGTAAGAACTCTCCATTTTTAGGCAGACAATTTAAAGGTGGTGCGGTTATGACTATAGTTGGTGGTAATATTGTTTGGCAAAGCAGTTAATCTTAGTATTTAAGTGTGCTGTTAATGAGGTTTTATGTGTCTTAAAAGATTTGATGTAACTTGCCAAATAATTTCTAATAAGGAAATATGTACAAACTATTTTGAACTGAAAATTAAAGCTGGTAGCATTGCTAAGTATTGTTTGCCAGGTCAATTTTTTATGATAGGTGTTCCTGGAGTTTTTTTACGTCGTCCTATAAGTGTGTATGATTCAAAGAAGAGTGTTCTAAGTTTTTTATATAAAGTTGTTGGAAAAGGAACAGTTATTCTTTCGAAAATGTGTTCGGGCCAGCTGCAGATTTTAGGACCTTTAGGAAAAGGGTATGACTTAGAAATTTGCAAAGATTTAAATTATGTTGTTGTTGCTGGTGGGACAGGTATAGCATCGCTTCATTTCCTTGCGACTAAATTAGGCAAGAATAAACCTTACAAAAAAAAAGGAACGCTATATTATGGAGCTCGTTCAAAAAAAGATTTGTTGTGTCTTGACAAATTTAAAGAAATAGGTTGGAAAGTGCTGGTTTCTACTGAAGATGGTTCAAAAGGATATGAGGGATATATTACCGACATATTAGAAAAAAAAGTAAAAGATAGTGATGTTTTGTTTGCGTGTGGGCCAATGCCTATGCTTAAAAAAGTTGTACAAATTGCAAAAGAAAAAAAAGTAAAAGGTTTTGCTTCTCTTGAAGAAAAGATGGCCTGTGGTGTAGGTAATTGTCAGGGCTGTGCAGTAAATATAAATGGGGCGATAAAAATGACATGTAAAGATGGGCCAGTTTTTAAAATAGAAGAAGTAAACTTATAAAATGGTGTTTTGTATGAAACCCAGTTTGGCTATAGATTTTATGGGAATTAAATTAAAAAATCCGGTGCTTACAGCTTCTGGAACATTCGGCTATGGGTACGAGCTTGCAGATTTAATTCCTTTAAACAAGCTTGGCGCAATTGTAACAAAAACAATCACTTTAGAACCTAAATCAGGCAACCTTCAACCAAGAATCGCAGAAGTTTCTTCCGGGCTGTTAAATACTATAGGGTTGCAAAATATAGGAGCTAAAGCATTTATTAAAGAGCCTCTTGAAAATTTAAGTAAAGTGGGTGTTCCAATAATAGTTAGTGTAGCGGGAAGTTGCGTTAAAGAATATGTTCAAACGGTAGAAATATTAAGCGCGCAAGATATAATATCGGCAATAGAACTTAATTTATCTTGCCCGAATTTAAAAAAGAAAATAGTTTGCCATGATTTACCTTTGACAGACGAGGTGATAAAAAGTGTAAAAAAAGTGTCAAAAGTTCCTGTTATTGCCAAGCTTTCTCCTCTTGTTACAGATATTGCAGAACTTGCTTTATGTGTACAGAAGGCGGGTGCTAATGGAGTAACCCTTGCAAATACTTACCCTGCGATGGCTATAGATGTTAAAACTTTTAAATATAAGCTTTCTACTGTCAGAGGCGGAGTGTCCGGAGCTTGTGTTAAACCCATGTCTGTTCGTTGCGTTTATGATGCTTATCAAAATATAGATATCCCAATTGTGGGATGTGGTGGCATAGAAACAGGAGAGGATGTTTTAGAATTTATGCTTGCTGGAGCAAGAGTTGTAAGTGTGGGCAGTGCAAGTTTAGTTTCACCAACAAGGTTAATAGGAATTATGTCTGAAATGGAAGAAATTCTAAACGAAAGGAAGATAAAAGATATTAAAGAAGTTGTTGGCATGTTAAATACTATAAAGAACGCTTGTTAAAAAAATGAAAGGTAGAACAAAAAAATGAAAAAAACAATTTTAGCTTTAGATATTTATGACTTTAAAAAAGCGCAAAGCCTTGTGGAAAAAACTTCTCAATATATAGACATTTATAAAGTTGGTCCTATACTATTTTTGCAGTCAGGTAAAGAAATAATTAAAGTAATAAATGACAGTGGAAAAAAAGTTTTTTTGGACTTAAAGTTTCATGATATACCTACAACTGTAAAACGTTCTGTAGAGTCTGCTAGAGAGCTCAGGGTGTTTAGTTTAACAGTGCACTCTATTGGCGGAGAAGAAATGTTAAAAGCTGCTTCATCTGTTGAAAATAGGCCAAAAATTTGGGCAGTTACTGTTTTAACTAGCCAAGTTGCAACGCCTGAAGAAATTTTGAGAAGGGCAAAACTAACCAAATCTTGTGGTATAGATGGAGTTATAGCGTCACCTTTAGAAGTATCTATAATAAAAAAAGGTTATGGACCTGATTTTGATGTTGTTACACCTGGAATAAGGCTGGCAAAAGTAGAAGATGATCAAAAAAGGGTTGCAACGCCAGAATCTGCTATCAGCGCTGGCGCTGATTTTATAGTTGTTGGAAGACCAATTATAGAAGCCTTAGATCCAGCTGAAGCTGCAAAAAACATTTGTGAGTCTATAGAAAAGTTATAAAATGGGACTATTTGTAAAAAACACGAACGAGTTATTTAAAAACGGTTTAAAAATGGGTCTTCTATTACAAATAGGAGGTATAGGCCCTATTTGTATGTTAATGTTCCGTCTTTCTTTGTCTTTGCCTATATCGAAACTTCTTTTAGGTGTTATAGGTATAACTTTAGCAGATATTATTTATATATGTTTGTCAGTGCTATCTATATCTGTGTTAATAAAAAAAATACAACGTTATCAACGCATTTTTGATATTGTCGTAGGGACAGCTTTAATTGTTTTTGGTGTATTGTTTATAGCTGCAGGTCATGTTATAGATGCAAATACTTTTAAAGATCAAGATTTGTTTTTTTGGTTGTGCGGATTGACGTTGGCTAATCCTATCACAATATTATTTATTACTGGGATTTTTTCTTTGGAATTAAGCAAACGCAATATGCAACTGAAAGAAACTTGTGTTTTTGCAGGCGGATTTTTGCTTGCAACACCTGTATTTATGACTTTTGTAATTTTAATAGGCAGTCTTACAGGAAGGGTTTTGCCCAAATTTGTTGTACCTTTAATTAACTCTTTTATGGGCTTTATATTAGTGTTTTTAGGAACAAAAAATATATTTTTTAAAGAGCAAAAATTAGGAGTTATAAAAAATGCAACAAGAAGAATTAGAAACTTTATTCAAAAAAAATAATGCTCTTTTAACTGGACATTTTAAACTTTCAAGTGGACTTCATTCTGATACATATTTTCAATCTGCTTTAATTCTACAATATCCTAAAAAGGTAGAGATTTTATCACAAGAGCTTGCAAAGAAGCTTAAAGAAAGTGGCATAGAAGTTGATGTGGTTGTTTCTCCTGCTATGGGAGGCATAATTATAGGGCAAGAGATGGCAAGAGTTTTAAGGGTGAGAGCAATATTTACAGAAAGAGTAGATGGTACAGTTTTACTTAGGAGAGGTTTTTCTGTAAAAGAAAATGAGAAAATTTTAATTGTAGAGGATGTTATAACTACAGGTCTTTCAACCAAAGAAGTTATAAGCTCTCTTAAATCTTCAGATGCTAAAATAGTAGCGGTTGGTTCTCTTGTTGATAGGAGTGCAGGTAAAGTGGATTTTGGAGTTCCAAAGTTTTCTCTTTTAAGTCTTGAAATTAAAAGTTATAAAGAAGAAGAATGTCCCATGTGCAAGGAAGGCAGTATTGCATTAAAGCCTGGAAGCAGAAAGTAGTAAAAAATTATAAAGCTACTTGCGAGTCAGGTTGTATATGGGTAATTGTTAAGATTTGCAGTAGCGCTGCTTTGGGAGTGTGATATGGAAATGGAAGTAATAAGCGGTATATTAACTATGAAGCTTAATATGTTACAAACGGTTGGTCTGGGTGTTGTTATGTACTATTTTGGCGTTTTGGCAAGAAAAATTTTGCCTTTTCTTGTTAAGTTGTCAATTCCAGCATCAGTTATTGGTGGCTTAACAGCAGCGATTTTAACTGCATTTTTGCAGACTCAAAATATTGTGTCTTTTCAATTTGACTCAACTTTGCAGGGCTTGTTAATGATTATGTTTTTTTGTACAATAGGGATGAACGCAAGTTATAAACTGTTAATGAATGGTGGAGTTTTAATACTTGCGTTTTGGGGAGTTTGTGCTATAGCTGTGGTATTGCAAAATTTAGCAGGCATTGGTACAGCTAAAATGTTTGGCATGCATCCTTTATTAGGTCTAATTTGTGGCTCTGTATCTATGATAGGTGGATTAGGTACAGCAGGAACTTTTGGAAGCTTTTTTGAAAATAGTTTTGGTGTCAGTGGAGCTATGACTGCTGGTATTACTTGTGCTACATTTGGGATGATTATAGGGTCAGCTTTAGGTGGCCCTTTATCAGAATGGATTATAAAGAAACATAAAGTAATTACTCCTCATTCGGAAATGCATGATCAAGTTGTAAGTAACACAGGTGATAGGTCTTCAGATTATGAAGAAGTTGGTATTTTGGCAGAAGAAGAAGGCATTATAGCTGTACCGTCATACGATGAAGACGAGGATATGGTAAGCGGCCCTCATTTAATGAGAAACATTTCTTGGGTTCTTGTTACTATGGGGATAGGTTCAGCGCTTAGTTGTTGGTTTAATAAAGTTGGCATATTGTTACCGGCTTATTTGATTACAATGGTTGTAGCTGTAATATTTAGAAATGTTGGTGATCTGTCAAAAATGTTTGAGATAGATGCAAAAGCTATAGGTATGATATCAGATATTTCTCTTGCTATTTTTGTTACGATGGCAATAAGCACTTTGAACTTGCGTCAACTGTCAGGGTTAGCGCTACCTATTTTTGTTATGTTAGTAATCCAAATGCTTATTGTAATATTAATAGCTTATTTTCTTGTTTTTAAATTGCTTGGTAAAAACTATGAGTCAACGGTTATGTCAGCAGGGTTTGTCGGTTTTGGTTTGGGAGCTACCCCAAACGCTTTAGCAAATATGCAAACTTTATCATCTAAACATGGAACTGCACTGAAAGCTTTTTTTGTTGTTCCTGTAGTGAGCGCTTTTTTAATTGACTTTACTAACGCGTTGCTTATTATGTTTTTTGCTAATTTATTTAAATAGGGTAAAAAATGTCTATTACTTATAAAAAAGCTGGTGTAAATATTGATGCAGGTAATGAGTTTGTAAAAAGGATTAAAAGAAAACTTCCTAAAATTGGAGGTTTTGGTGGACTGTTCCCTATAGAAGGTTCAAAATATAATCTTGTGAGTTCTGCTGATGGTGTGGGCACCAAACTTAAACTTGCATTTTTATTAAACAAACACGACACAGTTGGAATAGATCTTGTGGCAATGAATGTAAATGATTTGATATGTGTTGGCGCAAAACCTTTGTTTTTTTTAGATTATTTTGCTTGTGGAAAGTTAGACGTTAACCGAGCTGAGCAGGTTATTAAAGGAATAAATAAGGGTTGTCATCTCTCTGGTGCTGAACTTGTTGGCGGAGAGACTGCAGAAATGCCTGGTTTTTATAAGAATGGCGAATATGATTTAGCTGGGTTTGCTGTTGGCGTAGTTGAGAAGAACAAAGAAATTAATGGAAAGAAAATAAAACCAGGAGATATTGTTGTTGGGCTCCCTTCAAGTGGTCCACATTCGAACGGCTATTCTTTAGTAAGAAAAATATTTTCAGATGTCCGGTTAAAGAAATACTCTAAACAGTTGCTTGCCCCTACAAAAATATACGTTAAAGAAATACTTGGAGCGATTTCAAAATTTAATTTTAAAAAACAAAATATAGTTGGTATAGCTCATATTACAGGTGGAAGTTTTTACGATAAAATTGCAAGGATTTTGCCAGAAAATGTAAAAGTTATAATTAAACAAAATTCGTGGAAAGTTCCTAAAATTTTTAAGCTTATTCAAGAACAAGGCAATGTTTCTGACGAAAATGTTTATAGAACATTAAATATGGGTATAGGCATGGTTTTAATTGTGTGTAAAGAATCAGCGTTAGATATTAAAAAGTTTTTTAAAGGCGCAAAGATTATAGGTTATGTTGAGAAAGGTAGCAAAGGGGTAGAATTAATATGATAAGACTTGCAGTTTTAGTTTCTGGTGGAGGCTCTAATATGCAAGCTATAGTAAATTCTACTAAAAACGGTATTTTAAAAGGTATTGCTGAAGTTGTTTTAGTTATTTCTAATAATGTTAATGCTTATGCTTTACAAAGAGCAAAGAAAGAGAACATAAAATCAGTATGTGTTCAAAAGAAATTTTTTGCAGATTTAAAAGATTTTAATAATAATATATTACAAGAGATGTTAAACGAAAAAATAGATTTGATTTGTCTTGCAGGGTACATGATGCTTGTAGATGACAATATAATAAATAGCTATAGAGGCAAAATATTAAACATTCATCCCGCTCTTCTCCCTAAATTTGCAGGTAAAGGAATGTATGGTCATTATGTTCATGAAGCAGTTATCAAGGCTAAAGAGAAAAAGTCAGGAGCAACAGTGCATTTTGTTGAAAAGGATTATGATACTGGCGAAGTGATTTTGCAAAAAGAAGTTGATGTTTTTGATAAAGATTTGCCAGAAGATTTGGCAAAAAGAGTGTTAGATTTAGAGCATCAAATATATCCCCAAGCTATTAAGAAAGTCATAGAAAATAAATTCAGATAAAAGGATAAAAAAATGATTTCTCGTTATACGAAGCCAAAAATGTCTGCAATTTGGTCAGAAAAAAACAGATTCCGAAAAATGCTAGATGTGGAAATTTTTGCAGCAGAGGCCATGTCTAAAATTGGAATAGTTCCAAGAAAATCACTAGAGATTATAAGGAAAAAAGCAAAAATTAATGTAAAAAGAATTAACGAGATAGAACTTACGGTAAAACACGACGTTATAGCTTTTTTAAGTGCTGTTATAGAAACAATAGGCCCAGAGGGCAGTTTTTTGCATTTAGGTATGACTTCATCAGATGTTCTAGATACAGCTACTGCTGCTCAATTAAGAGAGTCTATCAAGCTTTTAATAGAAGAAATAAAAAAGTTGGCAATTATAGCTAAAAATATTGCCAAAAAATATAAAATGACGCCTATAATTGGGAGAACACATGGTGTTCATGCAGAACCTATGACGTTTGGTCTTAAGGTTGCTTCTTGGTACAGTGAAATTATGAGGTCTTTAGACAGATTAAATTTTACATTGGAAACTGTAAGTTATGGTAAAATTTCTGGATCTGTAGGCACTATGGCTCATTTAGACCCTAAAATAGAAGAACATGTTTGCCAAAGTATGGAACTAAAACCGGAACCCGTTTCTACTCAAATTATTCCACGAGACAGACATTCTGTTTATTTTTCTTGTCTTGCTCATGTAGGAACTTGTTTGGAAAGAATTGCTGTTGAAATAAGACATCTTCAAAGAACAGAAGTAACAGAGCTACAAGAACCGTTTACAAAAGGTCAAAAAGGGTCTTCTGCAATGCCCCACAAAAAGAACCCAATAATTTCAGAAAATATTTGTGGTCTTGCTAGGCTTTTAAGAGGGTATGCTGTAACTGCCATGGAGAATGTTGCTCTTTGGCATGAAAGAGATATAAGCCACTCGTCTACAGAAAGAATTATGTTTCCAGATGCGTCCATAGCTTTACATTACATGCTTGTAAGAATGCAGGATTTGCTTTTAGGACTTAACGTTTATCCTGAAAATATGCAGACTAATTTAGATAAAACAAAAGATGTTATTTTTTCTGGAACTTTACTTGTTTCTCTACTTGATAAAGGTCTATCTAGGGAAGAGTCTTATACAATTGTGCAATCAGTTGCTTTTGATGCAAAAGATAATGGGATATCTTTAGAGGAAGCATGTTTAAGGAGTAGGGAAATAAGCAAGTATTTAACAGATAAAGAGGTAAAAAGGGACTGTAGTGTTATGGGTCAGTTTAAAAGTATAGATTATATATTTAAGCGTGTTTTCCAAAAGTAAATTAAAATGTTTATAGCTCATAAGCTGCTCTTTAAGGTAACGCAGATAAGAGTCTAAACTAGATCAATATCTGCAAAATAGTTTGGTTGGTCTAGTTTAGAGCCTTATCTACGTTACTAGAGCAATCGCAACAAACATTTAAACAAATTAGCAAACTAGCAAAATGAAAAGACAAATAAAGACACAAATGGACAGAGTTAATTTGAAATATTAAATGTTTATAGCTCATAGAACGCTCTTTGAGGTAACTCCGATAAGATACTAAACTAGATCAATATCTGTGAAATAGTTTGGTTGGTCTAGTGTAGAACCTTATCTACGTTACTAAGAGCAATCGCAACTAAACATTTAATCAAATTAGCAAACCAACAAAATGATAAGACAAGAAAGACATAAATGAATTTTGCTTCAGACAGAGCTAATTTGAAATATTAAATGTTTATAGCTCAAGCCGCTCTTTAAGGTAACTCCGATAAGATACTGACCTTATATATTTGTTTATTGACAATATTTATTTTTATTTGCTATTTTCAGTACTATAATGAAGATTAGACCAATTGTAGTTTTATATTTTCTTTTACTTGGGGTAGTTGCAAGCACATATGCTGAAACTAAGTATTTGACAATAGAAGATGCAATTGACTTTGCTTTGCAGAACAATTCCAAAATACAATCAGCTAAACAGGCTTTGCAAGGAGCAGGTTACATTTCTAGTGCTGCTAAAGGTAAGTTTCTTCCTGGGTTAGATATTGTTGCTATAGGTGCTAAAATAGATCAGTCTGTGAATTTTAATTTAAATGATATTCGTGCTGCGTTAATTGGTGCTAGTGTGGCTTCTTATTCCGAAGCTGGGGGCACACATGTGACTCAGTTTCAACAGTCTTTAGAGTCTTCTATTCCAACTTTTGAAAAAAAGATATTAGATGATACTTTTGTTAGGGTTATGGCTACTGTGGTACAACCTCTGTTTTCTGGGTTTAAAGTCTCAGCAAATTTTAATTTAAAAAAAATGGAAGAGTCTATAGCTCAAACCAATCTTGATGCTACAACAAGTTTCACAATAACAGATGTGGTAATTTCGTATTTTAAAATAAAACTTTTAGAGCAAGTGTCTCAAGTTCAAAATGATTATCTTAAAAATATTCAAACTCATGTTCTGCATGCTAAAAAACTTTTAAGAAATGGCGTAATATCAAAAGCAAACTATCTAAAGTCGGAAGTTGCGTTATCTCAAGCCCATAGAGATTACGAGCAGTCTTTAAGAGATAATGAGTTGGCTTATATGTTTTTTAATAATGTTATAGGAAAAACTGATGAAGTATTATATTTATCGTCAGCAATAAAAGTATTAAAAGATTTGAAGGAAGAGAAATATTATAGAGATAAATCTTTACAAAATAACAGTTCATTAAAATTGCTATATATAAAAAAAGATATATTAAAGCAAAAATACAAAGTTTATTTAGGAAACATGTTCCCTAATCTTGCAGCTTTTGGAGAATATCAACTTTTGCAAAACAAACTTACTTTAGTAGAACCAAAGTGGACTGTAGGGATAAATGCTTCGTTAAATATTTTTGGTGGTTGTTCGGATATTAATGAAATAAAGTCTGCAAAATTACAAATTGAGTCTGTAAACTCTCAAATAGTTGATGTAAAAAATCTTATAAGAATAGGCATAAAAAATTTTTATCATCGTTGTAAATCTGCTAAACAAGACTATCAAACTCTTGTAAGTGGTCAAGCTTTAGCAGAGGAAAATTTAAAATTTTGTAGAGTTGCTTTTAAAGCAGGTATTGCAACTTCGCTTGAAGTTGTTGACGCGGAACTTGCTTGTAAAAAAATAAAAATAGATAAAGCAAAGGCTATTTTTGAGTATAATAATTCTTATACAAATTTAATAAATATGTGTGGAATGTCGCCAGAGGAGTTCAAAAATGAACTTTAGTAAGTTATATGTAAGGTTAGTGTTTTTATTTGTATTTTCGTTTATTTTGTTTTCTTGTAAAGAACAACATAAAGATAAGATTATCATTGGCGAGGTTGACTCTTCAGAGATAGATGTTGGCGTAAAAATTCCTGGCAGAATATCAGAAATTTATGTATCTGAAGGTGATAATGTTAAAAAAGGGCAAGTTTTAGGGAAATTAGAAGGTAAAGAATTAGATGCAAAGTTAGAAATTGTAAATGCAGCTTTAAAAGATGCAAATAACCAGTATGCGTTAGCAAAAAAAACTTATAATAGAATAAAAAATCTTTATCAAAGTAAAGTAATTCCCAAACAGCAGTTTGATGAAATTGAGTATAAATATAAAGCAGCATATCAAAAAGTTCAAGCTGTACGAGGACAATTAGACGAGATAAATGCGTACTATTTAGAACTTACGATAACTTCTCCGATAGACGGTGATGTAGTACAAATTATTTCAAACCCAGGAGAACTTGTTTCTACAGGATACCCAATAATAACATTACTAAATCCAAAAGATATGTGGGTTGTATTTAATATTCGTGAAGACGATTTAAAAAGCATAGAAAAAGGAAAAAAATATCAAGTATTTTTTCCAGCTTTAGATAAAACTGTTGAGATGGAAGTAGTATATATATCAGCGCTTGGCACGTTTGCATCGTGGAAACCAACTGTTCAACAAGGTAGTTATGACTTGAAAACTTTTGAAGTAAGGTTAAAAAGCAAAGAGCTTATTACTAATCTCCGCACAGGCATGACAGCTGTATTAAAATGAAAGGCATAATAAATATAATTCTTAGGGAATTAAAATTTATTACAAAAAGCAAACTTTATATTTTTGCTTTAATTGTTTTTCCTATCTTAGACATTGTATTTCTTGGAGGAATTTACATATCTCAAACTTTAAATAAACTCCCAATAGCTGTAATAGATAATGATAATTCTAAAGTTTCAAAAAATATTGTCCGCTATTTTAATGCTTCTCCTGATATGCGAGCTACAAATAGAGTATCTAATGTTTACGAACTCCAGGACTTATTTAATAAACAGGACTCTGTTTTGGGTTTGTATATACCTAAAAATTTTCAGAAAGATATAAAAAAACAAAAATCTCCAAGTGTTACAGTATTTATAAACGCATCAAATTATATATCAGGTAATATTGTGGATTCAGCCTCAATTGCGATATTATCTATAATAAATGCTGGTATAAAATCTTCTATGCTTACAAAAAATGGGATTTATAAGCAGCAAACAAAAGATTTACTTCAGCCAGTACGTGTGGATAATGAAAAATTATTTAACCCATCATTAAATTATAATTTTTATTTAACGCCAGGTCTTTGGCTTTCAGTAATTCATCAATTTCTAATACTTATAGGTGTTTTAACATTATCCACAGAATTTGACTTAAAGACTGTTTCTTCAATGCTTGAAGAGTCTAAAAGAAGTTTATTAAAAGTATTGATAGGGAAAATGTTAGTTTATTTACTTTTTGCATTTACTCATTTTGAAATTCTATACTTGCTTATGTTTAAATTGTTTAATATCCCCATGTTACACTCTAATGAAGAGGTTATTCTTTATAGTTTGTGTTTTGCTTTTGCCTCAATATCTTTTGGGATGTTTTTATCTTCATTACTTAAGACTAGACTTAATGCATTAAAAGGGTGTTTGTTGTTGTCTGCTCCTGCGTTTTTGTTGTCAGGTTATACTTGGCCTTTAGATCAAATGCCATGTTTAGTACAAAAAGCAGTACATATTATACCTTTAGCTCCGTTCCTGGAAGGGTTTAAAAAACTTTATCAACAAAACATATCAATAGAATATACATATTATTTTGTTAAAAAACTATTAGTTTTTGGATTGGCATATTTTGTGTTGGCGTACATTTTTATGTGTTTTAGAGTAAAGAAGTACGAGGCAAAATATGGAAACTAGAGCGTTAAAGAATGTTTTGCTCAGAGAGTTTAAGGTTATAAAATCGAAAGATATGCTCTTAATATGTTTTATTGCACCTTTAATTTATGGCTTAATGTTTTCTTATCTTTATATAAACAAAAGAGCAACAAATATTAGTTTAGGTGTAGTTAATCAAGATGGTCTGTCTTTGTCAAGACACTTTATTAGAGATGTTAATGCCACTTCAGAATTAGAGACGATAACTCGATATAATTCTTTTCAAGAAGCTTTAAATAATGTTTTTAAAAACAATGTAAATGGTTTTTATGTCATTCCAAGTGATTTTAGTAAAGATATAAAAAAAGGGAGAGTAGTCCCTATATTGGATATTGTAAATTCCAGTAATTTTCTTGTAGCAAGCAATGTGTTAAAAAAAATTGCTGTAACGTCAATCGATTTTTCTAAAAAACAGTTTCGAAAAATATTAGTGGATAAAGGTTATTCTTATAAGTCAACTGATAGTGCATTTAATCCAATAAAAATAAACACTGTGTATTTATTTAATACACAAATGAACTATTCAGACTTTTTACTTCCATGTCTATTGCTTGCTGTTTTGCAACAAATAATTTTAGTAGCTGTTTGTACTTCCATATCTTTAGAAAAAAAGAACAAATATGAAATTTATAAAATAGCCGGTGGGAGCTTTTTAGCTATTTTTCTTGGTAAAACAATCCCATATATTTTAATAGGATCTTTAATTAATGTTTTAAATATCTATATAATTTTGCCTATTGATGATATTTACGCTTTGTCTATTTTAGGCTTATTTTTTTTATCTACGATTTTTATTATAGCAGTTGTGTGTTTTGCTGTAACAGTGTCTGTTTTTTTTAAGTCTCCAGAAATGGCCATGGCTGTATTAATGTTTTATTCTTTACCAACTCTACTTTTATCAGGCTTTGCTTGGCCGCATACTGCATTGCCTAGTTATTTAAAATTTATTTCTTATATTTTTCCATCAACATATTCTATGAACTACATTAGGATGTTTATTTTGGGTGATGTTAATATAGAATATGCAAGGAATTCTATTGTTGCTTTAATAGCATTTTCTTTTGTTTGCTTTTTTGTTACATATTTTATAGAGATAAAAACAAAAAGGGTATTTGCTTTAAAATAAATGAAATTAATTTTAAATAACTGGGCAATGCAGTTGTTTATAAATAATTATATTGAGATAGAACCTGTAAGGCAAGTTTGTTTTATATAATTTGTTATAATAATTATATGAAAAATATAGTCATACCTGATAAATACAAATCTATAATTGACAAGATTATTATTACTGCACAAGAGTACAATTTTGATGTTTATATAGTGGGCGGATTTATAAGGGACATTATTTTAAATAGAGAATCCAAAGATCTAGATATAATGGTTTGTCTAAAAAAAAATGACAGTGATGAAAATAAGCGCCTTGCTGGTATAAATTTTTCTAGGATTTTATCTAAAAAATATAATTTAAGTAACCCTGTTGTTTTTGAAAGATTTGGTACTGCTAGGTTGTTTATAGACACTGAAGAAGTTGAATTTGTAATGCCTAGAAAAGAATACTATAATTTAAACTCAAGAAATCCAGACACTCAACTTACGTCTTTGCAACATGATGCTTTAAGAAGAGATTTTACTATAAATGCTTTGTTTTTAAAGCTTAATGACAATACTATTTTAGATTTTACTTCCAATGGTCTTAGCGATATTGAAAAAAAAATTATTAGAGTAACAGATACTCAAAATGCAAAAATTATTTTTGAGCAAGATCCTTTAAGAATTTTACGAGCTGTTCGTCAACATTTGCAACTAAGTTTTACTATAGATCAGGACACATATAATGCGATGAAACTTTCATCAAAGCGTATAAGAATTGTGTCTTATGAACGTATAAGAGATGAAATAAATAAGATTATAGTGGAAAAAGAACCTTCAAAAGCATTTTTGATGATGGATGACTTGGGTTTATTGCAGGAAATTTTACCTGAAATAGCAAATTTAAAAAATGTTGAGCAATCTGATAAATGTCATGGTGATGATGTTTTTGTGCATTCTTTAAAAGTTTTGGATGGAACAAAAAATGATATTAGCATAAGAATTTCTGCTCTTTTGCATGAAATCGGTAAATGGGCAACTTGTAGAGATGAGAATAATACAAAAATTTTTTATGATTATAATATCGAAAGTGCTAAAATTGCAGAAGTTGTTTTAAAAAGGTTTAAATATTCTAAAGGTTTTATACAAAAAGTAGTGCTTATTATTAGGAATAGTTTATATCCTAAAATATTGTATTCTGGTATTTGGACAGATGTTGCTGTACGTAAGTTCGCTAAAAGATGTGGTAATGAGTTGGAAGCAATAATAGAGGTATCTAAGACTAATTTTGGCAAAGATAATATTATGGCTTTTGAAGAACTGCTTTTTAAAATTGAAAAATTAAAGTTAAAAAAAATGTTATACATAAAACCGGATTTAATAGCTGGCAAAGAATTAATGATGATATTTAATAGACCGCAAGGGAAATGGATACAAGCCGTTAAGGATAAAATTGAAGAAATGCAAATTGAAGATCCTAATATTACTAAGGAAGATATTATTGAGAATATAAAAAAGTTAAATGATTTTAACTAAGAGAGGCCACAATGGCTGAAGATAAAGAACAAGAACAAATTTCGCAAGAAAATAATAATATTGAAACTGATTCTGATCAAATTAAAAAAGAAGAAAATATTGAACGTACCCGCGATATTGAAGGGTTGCTTATAGGCGGAGTTGTAGGTTTAATAGTTGGAATAATAATTTCATTTAATACTATTTTTGCAATGCAGATTGGAATGTTTTTAGGTCTTATAGTTGGCGTAAGAATTAAAAAAAAGTAATTTGTTTTAAAAATAGCAAGGAGGAGTTATGCAGGAAGATAATTCCTATAAGAAAAGTATAATCGAAAATTTAAGTAAGCAAATCGAATCTATAAACCAACAAATTCAGCAATTGTCGACTCCTCATGCTGCAAAATTACAACAATATATATATAGTTTTAAAGAAGAGCTAGATTTAATTTCTAAAGAAAATGAAGAAATTATTGTTGAAAAAGAAAGTCAAACTAGTCTTGCAAATATTAGAAGTGTAGCAGGTTTAGATGAGAGTTTGCATAAAAATGCAAACCAAAATTCGAGCTCAAACTCTAACACGAGTTTAAGTAACAATCAAAATGATATATTAAAAAATATAAGGTCTAAACTTAAAAATTTATATGATATAATAAAAAAAGCAAAAGAATCTAAAAATAAGAATGAGACAAAAACTCAAGGTGATATATCTCAAAAATCTTCTAGCAATGAAATAGAAAATCAAGACACTATATCTCAAAACATTTCTAATAATGAAAAAACAAATGAAAATACACAACAGGACAAAGAAGAGCCACCCCGTGATATTAAAACTCAGGAACCTGCTGATTCTAATGAAGAAAAATCAGGGGTTGATAAGAATACTATTGTAAAAAAAGAAGACGATACTGTTACTATTGGGAAATTTGACGAACTTATTAGAACAGAGCCAACTAATTTTAAGCATTATATGGAAAGAGCAAGTTTGTATCTTAAAAAGAATAATTATGATAAGGCAGAACTTGACTACAAAAAAGCTCAAGAACTTACTCAATCAAAAGATGTGTCTGTTTTACTTGCCTTAGCAAATCTTTATAATTTAAATAACAGCTCTAAAAAAACCTTATCGTTATATGATCAAGCTTTAGAAATAAATCCATCTGACATAGATGTTTTACAGCAGAGGGCAGCATGTTATTTAAATTTACAAAAAGAAGAAGAGTTTTTAGAAGATATTGAAAAAGCAATATCATTAGATGAAAATAATGCAAAAAATTATGCTATAAGAGCAGAGTATAATGCTTCAAAGGGGCACTATCGTAAAGTGCTTGACGATGTAAATAAAGTTATAAAACTTCGTCCTGACAATGTAAGTGCAAAATATTTTAGAGGTGTAATGTATTATAATCTTGAAAAATATAATGAATGTTATGATGATATGAAACAAGCTATAGAATTTAAAACAGATGAAAATGAAGTGTATAAGTATATTGGAATTTGCAGTTTTAAATTGAATAAACTTGAAGCTGCAAAAGAGTATTTAGTAAAAGCTGTTGATATTGGTGTTAGAGATGAAGTTGTTTTTTATTATAAGGCTCAGGTTGAATATGAAGTTGGAAATTTTGATGCAAGTCTTGGAGATGTGTCAAAAGTTATAGATATGAATCCCAAAGAATATAAATATTATTTGCTCAGAGCTAGAGTTTGTGATAAAAAAGGATTTTTTGATCAAGCAGATAAAGATTATGAAAAAGCTTATAAGTTGGAATCAACTTTAGATATGCTTATTGAAAAAGCTGACTTTTTAATAAAGCATGAAAAATATAAACAAGCTTTAAAAGACTACACCTTAGCAATAAGTTTAGATGGGACAAAGGCAAACTTTTATAAACAACGTTCTTATATATATGAAAAACTTGGTAAATCTAGTAAAGCTAAAGATGACTTGGATAAAGCTTTATCTATAAATCCGTCACTAGGAGCACAAGCACAAGTATTACCAACTTTAGAAGCAACATCTGTTTTGGTGTCACAGGAGGAACAAAAACCAGTTCAAAATTCAGATATTGAACCAGTTTCTTCTTTAATGTCAGTAGAGGAGTCTGAGCCGGCTTTAAATTCGGAGCAGATATCTCAAAAACAGAGTATTGATCAACAGCAAATAGAAACTAAAAAAGAAGCTGTTATTTCTGATGTGCAAAATGAAAAAGAAGTAAATCAGGTTCAAGAGATGGAACTTTCAAATGTGAATTCAGTTCAAGAGCCAGACCCAGTTTTAGAGTCTGAATCAATTCCTGCATCGAAAGCTGAAGTAACACCAACACCGGTGATTGGGTTAAGTGTTGATGTTCTTTTTAATAGAGCTAATATTAACTATAAAAATAAAAAATTTGATACAGCTTTAAAAGATATAGAAACTATTATTTCGCAAGATCAAAAATATGTAAAGGCTTATAATCTTAGAGCGGAAATTTATCATCAGCTTCAAGATGTTGATAAAGAATTGCAAGATTTGAATAAATCAATAGAACTTGCGACTAGCTTGTTTTTGCCTTATCTTAAAAGAGCAGAAATTTATGTGTTGCAAAATAAAGAAGATCTAGCTTTCTCTGATTTTGCTAAAGCAGTAGAATTAAACCCTAAAAATGGTTATGGTTATCTTGGACTTGCAAGAATTTATGCAAAGCGAGGACAAAAAGATAAATCTTTGGAAAATTATAATAATGCAAAAAAATATGATTTAAAGTCTGTAAAGATAGTAGATCAAGAGATACAAGCTTTGTCCTAAAAGTTTATGACGATTACCTCAACAGCAATGCAGAAAACCTAAAATACCCTTAAATTATGGCATAAGTTTTTTCAGTTTATCTAACAAAATCTGATTGTGAGATTGTACATTACTTGACATAAATGTAAAAAGATTATATAAATAGGGTTCGAGTAAATTATATAATTGATAGCAATTTAGTAGTTTTGTAAAGTATTTTTCTACAACAAACATATAGATAGAGATGGTTAGGAGATATTTTGTATGAATGAAAAATTGTTAAAAGAATTTGCAGTAAAAACTGGATACCTAGATGATATAGAAGAAGCTAATCATAATGCTGTTTGTAGTACTCTAAAACTTAACAAGCCTGAGATAGACAAAAAATTACATTCAGGTCTGAAGTTGTCACTTTTAGCATATAATTTCGATTGTTTAATAGGTGACTTTAGTTAATTTTTTGTAACCTGTACATAATTCTAGAATTTCTAAAAAAATCACAAAGATTTTGCCTTGTATACTTTTTTAGCGTATTTTGTATATTTTATGCATTTGTATCATTAATGTTACGTTATAAAGATATTTTTTTGAAAACATGTAAAACAAATATAAGTTTTGTAATTTAGGTTTATTTTTATCTAGTGATGGTTGTAGTATTAATGGGGTGTCTTTAGCTGTGGATTTTATTATTTTTATAGTTTGTTTTATTTCTTGTAGTGTTGTGTTTTTTGTCATTGCACATTTTATAAAAACGCTATTTGTTTTTTTAGAAGTTGCGATTTCTAAAAATTTCTTATGTTCTTTCCAAAAAGATTTTTTGCATTCTGAAGGAAATTTAAAGTCCATAGAAACTATGTCACAAAATTTTATAATTTGAGTTAAATTTTTGTATAAAGTGCCGTTTGTTTCAAGATATATGGCAAATCCTCTTGTTTTAAGTCTAGGTATTATTTCTTTTAAAAAATCAACATATAATAAAGGTTCTCCGCCAGTAAAAGCAATAGAAGGTTTAGTAAAAGCAAAACTTTTTTTGTTTTTTTTGTATATAACTTCAATTTTTTTTATAACTTCTAAAACAGTTAAATGTTTTGCTTTTTTTGATACAACTATAGAATAGCTGGTGTCACAGTAATTACATTTAAGGTTGCATCCTGCAAACCTTACAAAAATTTGAGGGAGGCCTGTATATAAAGCTTCTCCTTGAAAAGAAAAAAAAACTTCATAAAATGGAGCTTGTATATTATTTAATAATGGTAGGGTCATCGATTTTTGCCTCTTTAAATCCTTTTGCCCTTAGTTTGCAGGAATCGCATTGCATACATGGCTTATCAAGCCCATTATAACAAGTCCAAGTATTTTTATACGGTACATTTAATTTTGTTCCTAATTTTATTATTTGAGCTTTATTTAACTTTAAAAGAGGTGCTTGAATTATTATTTTTGTTTTTAAACTTTTTAAAACGTTATTATATGCTTTTATAAACTCTGGAGTACAATCAGGATAATTAGAAAAATCTACAGCATTAACTCCAATAAATATGTTATTAGCGTTAATTGAGTGTGCAAAAGAGAGTGCGTAGGAAAGAAATAATGTGTTTCTACCAAGCACATAAGTTGGCGGGACAGTTCTAGGTAAACGTTTATGTATGGGAACTTTTTTGTTTTTATTAGTTAAAACATCGTTTGACCAAGGTAATGTTATTTTGATAAGAGAGTAATTGACATTTGCTAATTTCGCAATTTTTACTGCAGAGTTTATTTCTTTTTTATGCTTTTGTCCATAATCAAATATTATACAGTTGCATTTATATCCCTTTGATAGTGTGTAATATAATATTGTTGTAGAATCTAGCCCTCCAGAAAGTAAAACTATTGCTTTTTTTGTTGGCGATTTCATATTTCATGTTCCTTTAAATATTTGCAAGTCTTTAAATTAGATAATATTATAAATTGTATAATTTATTTTATATGCTTGCTATTGCACAAGAAGATTGGCTTTCCCAGACTTCTACTTCGCATACTTTAGCATTTTCTGTTTCTATAGATTTTAATTGTTCTAGAATAAACGATGCTAAATTTTCTGCAGTAGGATTAATTCTATTAAAAGGTTCTATTTCGTTTAAGAATTTATGATCTAAATATAAAATAATTTTCTCCAAATGTTTTTTTATGTCTGTAAAATCTATTAACATGCCGGTCTTGTCTAATTTTGTTCCGCAAAAAACTGCCTTTATTTTCCAATTGTGGCCGTGTAAATTTTCGCATTTACCTTTGTATTCTCTAAGACAATGCGCTGAAGAAAAGTTTTTTGTAACTGAAAGTTTGTAGTTCATTTTTTTATTCCAAATCAATTTTTTTAATATTTGTTATTTCTTTGCCAAAAAAACGATATCCTATTTTTTTAAATTTTAAAGGGTTGTCACTTACATAAAATTTAAAATATGGTTTGTCGTTATTTGCCAATAAGTTTTTTTCTATTAAAGTGTTTTTAACTTCTTGGGATATTGCTTGTGCTGAATCTATTAAAGTAATATTGCCTGCAAGATGTTTTCTTATTATATTTTTCAAAAGAGGATAGTGTGTACATCCTAAAACAATAGTGTCAATTTTTTTGTTTAAAAGTGGTTGTATATACTTTTGCACAATAGCATATGTAAACTCGCAATTGATAAATCCTTCCTCTACGATTGGTACAAACAGAGGACAAGCTTGCTGGTATACTTTTACTTTTGCAAGTTTATTTATTTCTTTAGGATAAGATTTGCTGTTTATGGTACCTTCAGTACCTATGATACCAATCTTTTTGTTTTTAGAAACAAGGATTGAGATTTTTGCTCCAGGTTTTATAACTCCTATTATTGGAATTTTAAACTTTTTTTGCAAGACTGGCAAAGCAAATGCTGTTGCAGTGTTGCACGCTATGACAATTAATTTAACTTTTTGTTTGATTAAAAAAGATGCTATTTCCTTTGAAAATTTTATAACTGTATTTTGTGACTTAGACCCATACGGCACATGTGCCGTATCGCCAAAATATATTAAATTTTCATAAGGTAAAACCTTACATATTTCTGACATTACTGTAAGTCCGCCAAAACCAGAGTCAAAAATACCTATGGGATTATTGTTTATTGGTTTACTCTTTTGCTTTTTTTGCATAATATTTAACAATTCCTTCATATATGGAGTCTGCTATTGCAGCACGAAATCTCCTTGTGTTTAACTTTGCTTCTTCTGCGTAATTACTTAAAAAAGCGCATTCTACAAGCACTGATGGCATTTGCGCGCCTCTTAAAACATAAAAACTTGCTTGTTTTATACCTCTATTAGGTATTTTAAGTCTTAATGGCATTTTCTCTACTATAAATGCACTAAGTTCAGATGAGGCGTTCATATATTCGTTAACTGTCATAGACCATAACATTTCTTGTAACAAAGCACGTTTTTTGTTTGGCTTACCTTCCAATTCCAAAACTGAGTTTTCCAAAACTGCAGTAGCTGCTGCTTCAGAGTCTGTTGCTTTCTCGGACAAAAAATAAATTTCAAATCCATTTACACTTTTGTTTAAGTTTGCATTGCAGTGTATTGATATGAATAAATCTGCATTATGTTCGTTAGCGATGTTTGTTCTTTCTGCAAGAGGGATAAAAATATCATCTTCTCTTGTAAGAATTGCTTCATAATCATTGTCGTTGTCAAGAATAGATTTTAACTCTTGCACGATTGCAAGGTTTACATCTTTTTCCTTTGTGCCATGTACACCTATTGCTCCTGGATCTTCTCCTCCATGTCCTGCGTCTAAAACTATATTTTTTTTGTTTTTTGTGGGTTTCTTGTAAGACATAGTCGGCATTGTTTGAGTATCGTCAACTATATTAAAACTGTCATCAGCAATAGTATCTTGTGTGAATTTTGATACAGCAATTGCGTCTAAGTCTGTATTGTCTATATTATTTTCAGTCATAGGAATGATTTGTGCTTGTCCATATATGTAAGGAGATGTAATATCGTTTTGTTGTGATTGTTCATCTTCGTCTTGTTCTAATTCCTGGTCTTTAGTAATATTTTCGTCAAATATTTTGATTGGTGTAGAATGAAGTAGATCTATTGTTATTCTATTAGGATTAATCAATTTTTCTACTTTGTAAGATTTTACTGCTTGTTGCAGATTTATCTTTACAACAGCAGATTTACCATTAGAATAGTATTGAATATTTTTGATGATGCCATTATTTATTTCTAAAAGATCTTTCTGAACTTTACCTTTTAAAATAGTTAAAGTTATGCTTTGAGAAGTTTTTGCTACGGTGTAAGATAGAGGTTCGTCTAAATGTATAGTGATTTTAGAACTTTCTTCTTTAGAAAAAAATCTTACTGTTGATATGTTTGATTTATGTGTAACAATAAGTAGTAGAGCAGAAGGGTTCCATTGTACTATACTTTCTGTAATTTGTGAAAATTCATTGGATGTAAGAATTTCGGATGGTATATAGATACTTCCTTTTATAAATCTAGAAGGTAAAGACATTCTTTTTTTTTTTCTGCCAAATACTACAGCAGTACTGTTTGCTTTAATGTCTATTTTTCTATTGTTTAAGCTCATCGTAACCTGAGAACTTACAGGCTTCCATTCTAGGTTTGCATTGTATATCTTAGCTATTTCTTTTATAGAAAAATATTTTGTTTGGTCAGATATTTTGTATATATTAATGCCATCAATTGTTTGGCCATCTACAACAACATTGATATTTTCAGATGAAATTTCACCTCTTGGTTGAGCAAATATTGTTTTGTTGAAAATAAGTATAATAGAAATTAAAGATAATAAAATAAATAGTTTTTTCATATGGTAAGAGATTTTATGGATTCTTTAAAATTTGTTGAAGAAAAAATATAGCTTCCACTAACTAAAACATCTGCGCCTGCATTGATGCAAACTTTAGCAGTTTGGTTGTTGATCCCACCATCAACTTCCACAAGACAATTGTATTTATGTTTGCTAATAAGGTTTTTTAAGTCATTTATTTTGCTAACCATATCATCCATGAAAGATTGGCCACCAAGACCTGGTTCAACTGTCATAACTAAAACTAAGTCTAAGTGAGGCAATAATTCTTTGATTCTTGAGATACTTGTCTTTGGTTTTATAGATATACCTGCTTTAATGCCAGAATTTTTTATATCTTGTATTAAATTTTTTTTGTTAACATTAACCTCGCTGTGGAAAGTTATTAAATCTGCGCCAGCTTTTTTAAAATCTTGATAATATTTTTGAGGTTCACTAACCATAAGATGTACATCAAAAAAAAGATTTGTGACTTTTCTAATAGATTTAACAACAGAGGCTCCTATTGTAATGTTAGGCACGAAATGTCCGTCCATAATATCTATATGTAACCAGTCAGCTTTTGCATTTTCTATTATTTGTATGTCTTTTTCCAAATTTGCAAAATTTGCAGAAAGAATGGAAGGAGCTACAATAATTTTCTTCATATATTTTTATTCGCCTCGCGTTTTATAATTATTATTGTTACAAATTAGTCTCACTTACAGATACGGTTAATGTAATATATTTGGCATCAGTTATGTTTGTGTCTGGTTGAGGATATTGATTTATAACGGTATTATTTTCAACATCTTGATTGTTCTCTGTTTTTATATCTATATTAACATTATTTTTTAATGCCCAAATTTTAGCTTCTTCTATATTTTGATTTACAAAATTTGGTATGAGTATTATTCCTTCAGGAGGAAACCCTTCAGAAACAACTATATTTACGACAGAATCTTTATCTACTTTTTGTCCTGGTTTAATATCTTGAGAAATAACATAATCTTTTTCTACTGTTGTAGAAAATTTCCTTTCAACTTCGCCCATAACAAGAGTCAAATGCCTTAAAGTTATATCAGCAGATCGTATAGTTTGTCCAACAAGATTTGGCATATAGACGATTTCTCCACCTTGGCTTATTATTACTTTTATTGTTTTTCCTTCTCTTACCAACATGCCAGCTTGAGGACTTTGCCTTAAAATTGTTCCAGCTGGTACATTTTGATCTGACTCTTCCCCATCTTTAATTAAGCTAAAACCTATTTTGGAAAGTTCATCTAAAGAATCGTAAAGACTTTTTCCAACAAGATTTGGTACATCTATTTCTTTTCTACTATGAATCAGAGAGTTCATTATCATATTGAAAGATAAATAAATTGAAATTCCTATAATTATTATAGCCATAAATATATTAATGATTTTGTTTTGCAAAACTTACCCCTACCTGTTTTATTACCCTAATTTATTTTTAAACTAAATAATCAATGTTAAGGTGTTATTTAAATTATTTCTGTGCCCAAGCCATTTTTGCGCGTAGTCTAGCGCCAACTGTTTCAATAGCTCTTTGACTTACTTTTTTTCGTTCTTTATTAAAAAAAGATCTTCCTTCTTGGTTTTCTTTAAGCCAATTTTGGGCAAATTTGCCTGATTGTATGTCATCTAAAACTTTTTTCATTTCTGTTTTTGTTTGCTCTGTTATTATACGTCTTCCTGTTGCGTACTCGCCGTATTCAGCAGTGTCAGAAATTGAGTGATTCATTTTACTAAAACCACCCTCAAAAATTAAATCTACAATTAATTTTACTTCGTGACAACACTCAAAATAGGCAATTTCAGGTTGATATCCTGCAGCAACAAGTGTTTCAAACCCGGAATTTATTAGTTCTACAAGACCGCCACATAAAACTGCCTGTTCTCCAAACAGATCAGTTTCAGTTTCTTCTTTAAATGTTGTTTCTAAAACTCCACCTCTAGTGCCTCCAATACCTTTAGCATAAGCAAGAGCCAATTCTTTTGCTTTCCCGCTAGCGTTTTGTTCAACAGCTATTAAACAAGGAACACCTTTGCCTTCCTTGTACTGTCTTCTTACTAAATGTCCAGGACCTTTAGGGGCGATCATAATTACATCTAAATCTTCTGAAGGTGCAATTTGTTTAAAACGTATATTAAAACCATGAGAGAAACTTAACACAGCACCCCTTTTTATGTTAGGTTTTATATCTTCTTGCCAAACTTTCTTTTGTGCTTCGTCTGGAAGTAAAATATGTACCCAATCTGCTTGTTTTACTGCTTCTGCAACGCTAAGAGGATTCCAACCGTCTTCAATAGCTTTTTTATAGTTATCTCCTCCAGGTCTTTGAGCTACTGTAACATTTAAACCAGAGTCTTTCAGGTTTAAGGCGTGTGCATGTCCTTGGCTGCCATATCCTAAAACTGCTATAGTTTTATTTTCTAAAAGTTTTAAATTTGCATCATTTTCATAATACATTATAGCCTGTGTCATTTTGTCTCCCTTAAACCTATATTCTTTGTTTTAGTGATGTGTTTTTGTTTAAAGCAATAATACCTATAGAGAATATTTCTTTTATACCATAAGGTAATACCATTTTTATAAAAGAATTTATTTTTTCTTGTTCAGCTGCAATTTCTACTGTTATGGAATCTAAAGTCATATCTATAATTCTGCCTTTAAAAATGCTAGCAAGTTTAATAAGTTCTGCCCGTGACGATTTTGGTGTATTTATTTTTATAAGTGCTAGTTCTTTCTCAATATATCCTGTATCTTTAAAATTTATAACCTTTATAACATCAACAAGTTTGTTTAACTGTTTAGTAATTTGTTCTAATATTGAAATCTCTCCATTAACTACAATAGTCATTTGAGATATTGTGGGATCTTCTGTTTCATTTACTGATAAAGAATTTATATTAAGTCCGCGCGCTGCAAAAAGAGTAGATATTCTTGCAAGAACACCAAATTTGTTTTCTACCAATACCGAAACTAGGTGTCGCATAAAATATCCCCACTTACTAAATTATACAAAATAGTTATTAAATAATTTATCCATTTATTCTTGTTAAAATGTCATCAAGAGATGTTCCGGATGGAACCATAGGAAAAATGTTTTCTTCTATTTCAATCCATATATCTAAAACCACCGAACATTTTGCCTTTAACATTTTTATTAAAGCTGGTTTAACATCTTCTTTACGTGTTATGCGTATTCCTAAAACTCCATAACTATTGGCCCATTTTACAAAGTCTGGAACATAAACTGGACACATACTTCTGTTTGGTTTGTTGCACAATTTAGGACAATTTTTGCGTTTTGCAAGACAACTATGAGAATATCTTTTGTTATAAAACATTTCTTGCCATTGTCTTACATTACCTAAATATTGATTGTTTAATATAACAACTTTGACGCTTATATCATTTAAAACAGCTACAGCCATTTCCTGCATATTCATTTGAAAAGAACCATCTCCAGCTATAACTATAACTTCTTTGTTGAGGTTGCCAAATTTTGCTCCTATAGCAGCAGGGTATCCAAACCCCATAGTGCCAAGACCGCCTGAACTTAAAAATAAACGTGAACGTTCTGCTTTATAATACTGTGCTGCCCACATTTGATGCTGACCTACTTCTGTTGTAACAATAGCTTTGCCTTTTGTAAGTTCTGAAATTTGCTCAATAATATACTGTGGGTGAAGTTTATTGTCATTTTTGTTATATGATAAAGGATGTTCTGTTTTCCAATTATTAATTGTTTTAATCCATTCTTTCCTTTCTTTTTTTTCTATCAAGAGAGATATTTCTTTTAAAACTGTTTTTGCATCACCTACAACCGGGATATCAGTATCAACTATTTTTGATATTGCTGTAGGATCTATGTCAACATGAACTATTTTGGCTTCTTTTGCAAAAGAACATACCTTGCCGGTACACCTATCGTCAAACCTTGCACCAACAGCTATAATAGCGTCTGATGCTTGTACAGCTTTGTTTGCGCAGTAGGTACCATGCATTCCAAGCATACCTAAACTTAAGTTTGTATCATGCGGATATGCTCCAATAGCAAGAAGTGTATTTGTAACAGCAATATCAGCCTTTTTTGATATTTTAAGGATTTCCTTTTCCGCGTTGGAAACAATAACGCCAGTACCTATATAAAATACGGGTCTTTTACTATTGTTTATAATTTCAGCTGCTTTTTTAATTTGTCCTGGATGCCCTTCATAAGTAGGTTTATACGAACGTATTTCTATTCTTTCTGGATAGACAAATTCGCAGACTCCACGCTGAACATCAATAGGTACATCTACCAGAACAGGTCCCGGCCTTCCCGTTGTTGCAATATAGAACGCTTCTTTTATAGTCCTTGCTAAATCTTTTACGTTTTTAACTAAAAAGTTATGTTTTGTTACAGGTCTTGTTATGCCTATAGTATCTGCTTCTTGAAACGCACCTTGCCCTATAACACTTGTTGATACTTGTCCTGTAATTGCTACCATGGGAACAGAATCCATATATGCAGTGCCAAGCCCAGTAACTATGTTTGTTGCACCGGGTCCTGAAGTAACTATACATACACCAGTCTTACCTGTGGAACGAGCATAACCGTCAGCCATGTGTGAAGCGGCTTGCTCGTGTCTTGTTAAAATAAAGTTTAGTTTTGAACCATAAATTGCGTCAAATATAGGTAAAGCCTGTCCTCCTGGGAGTCCGAAAGCAATTTCAACATTTTCTTTTAATAAACTTTTAATTAAAATTTGTGCGCCTGTCTTTTTTTTCATACTTGTTTTCTTAATGCCACTACCTGCTTATGTCAAGCAAAACTGATTCTTTAAATTTATCAATAAACATTTTGGCGACAGTAGTTTTTCCAACTCCAGAGGCACTGCCAATAAAAGCTAACTTTTTCATTATTTTAAAATTGCACCAGTATCTGCTGACTGCACAAGTTTTGCATAGCGAGCCATATAACCTGTTTTAATTTTAGGTTCACGTTTAACAACCTTTAAAAGTCTTTCTTTTATTTCAGCATCACTTAGATTAACGTTTAGAGTTCTTTTCGGTATGTTGATATTTATAATATCCCCATCGTTAATAGCAGCTATTGGTCCACATTCTGCAGCTTCAGGGGAGATATGCCCTATACATGGTCCTCTTGTTCCTCCTGAGAAACGTCCGTCTGTAAGGAGAGCAACAGAATCACTTAATCCCATACCGTGTAATGCGCTTGTAGGGCTTAACATTTCTCGCATTCCAGGCCCGCCTACAGGCCCTTCATATCTTATAACAACAACGTTGCCAGAAACAATTTTGTTGTCGATGATTGCTTTCATGGCATCCTCTTCGCAATTAAAAACGCGTGCTTTGCCCGCAAAAACTTTCATTTTTTCACTTACAGCCGCTTGCTTAACAACGCAGCCGTTAGTGGCAATATTGCCTTTTAAAATTGCAATACCGCCTTCTGGTTTATAAGGATTTTCAACTCTTATAACATCTTTATCTAAAATCTTTGACAATTTTGCGATTTCGATTATGTCATAACCCGATACCGTTTTAGAATAAGCTAAACTTTTTTGAACTGCATGTAGTACGGCAGGTACACCGCCGGCATTGTCTAAATCTTCCATATAATAAGACCCTGCGGGCTCTAAGCACGCTATCTGCGGGGTTCTTTTAGAGATTTCGTCAAACAACTCCAAATGTAACTTAATTCCAACTTCATTTGCTATAGCCGGAAGATGTAAAACTGTGTTTGAAGAACCACCTAAGGCCATGTCAACAGTAATTGCATTTTTAAAAGCGTCTAATGTTAAAATATCGCGCGGTTTTATATCTTTTTTTACAAGTTCAACGATTCTTATACCTGATTCATAAGCAATTCTTTTTTTCTTTGCACTGACAGCAAGGGCAGTTGCACAACATTGTAAAGACATTCCCATGGTTTCAGTTAAACATGCCATAGTGTTAGCTGTGTACATTCCTTGACAAGCACCAGCACCTGGACAAGCTGTTAGTTCAAGTTCTGCAAGTTGTTGTTCTGTAATTTTACCTGCTTGAAATTGTCCCACAGCTTCAAAAGTGTCCCTTACCATAGAACGTCTTTTTTTATCATACATACCGGTCATCATAGCTCCAGCTGTAACAACTATAGAAGGAATGTTAAGTCTTGCCGCGGCCATAAGCATGCCAGGTGTAACTTTATCACAGTTTGATAAAAGCACAAGACCGTCTAATCTATGAGCATTTGCAACAATCTCTATTGAATCTGCAATTATTTCTCTTGAACCTAAAGAATAGTGCATGCCGCTATGCCCCATAGCAATGCCATCACATACTGCCGGCACACCAAAAATAAAAGGGACTCCATTACCTACTGAAACACCTCTTTCTATATATCTTTCTAAGTCACGCATTGTTATATGACCCGGAACTAAATCTGAAAATGATGAAGCAATCCCTATAAATGGTTTATTTATATCTTTTGGACTTATACCAGTAGAATATAATAAACATCTATTAGGCGCTCTTAAAGTACCTTTTTTTATTTGGTTACTTCTCACAAAGTCCTCTCATCTGTCTAGTTTTAATTTTATTATATTAGTTTAGTATTGTACTAAACTTTATTTGATATGCATAATTAAGAGAATATTCAATTACAGATATATGAGAATATTTTTTGGAATCTCTTCAATACTTGATCGCGCTGTAGAGTCCAAAGCAATTTCAATGAAATATTAAGCATTGTATGGTCCCAAATCTCCTCTCTAACTCTAGTCTTGAACCAATGTAAAATTTAGTAGTCAAGCAAAGCAGCAAGAGTTACCACTAGTAGAAGAAGTGGTAGACTGTTTTGGGAATAAGAGAAGAAGGTCAATTATTAATATTAAAATTCCTAAAGAATAAGTTCGTAATAGGGGTCGTCTGGGTTGACAAAAGTAGTTGAAAATAAGATAATAAATTAAATTTAAGGGCGAGTGTGTTACAATTTAAATGATGTTGAAATATTAGACAAAGAGGCATTGCAAAGAGTATGGGAGGAGAAAAGTGTTGAGTTAGGTAAAGAGAGCGAGAGTGAGGAAATATTTTTTAAAAAGTTAGATGGCCAAAACGAAGACAGCGAAGTTCCGTTCTAAAAATGAGGTACTCTATGAAGGCAGGAACACAGATGCAAGTATCAGAGATACTAGTCTCAAAGAAGCGTGCAGAGAAACCAAAGGAAGTGGAAGATACTTAGAGAAGGTGATAGCCAAGCTCAAGAGTACGGTATCGCCGTACAAGATAGTATTGTTTGGGTCTTATGCTAAAGGCAATGCAAAACCTGACAGCGATATAGACTTGATGGTGATACTAGACACCGACTATCTACCTAAAGACTATGACGATATGATGCGAATACACACAGGAGTCAGAGATATCATACGCTATGACAGGTATAAGTACGATATGGACTTGAAGGTCTTCGCTCGTGCAGAGTACAAGAAGCTTAAAGACAGAGATAGTTTTTTTGTCTGGGAAGTAGAGCATACTGGAGAAACCATATATGAAAAATAGAATCAATGAGTGGATAGAGTACGCACAAGAACATATGTCCGTCATAGAAGATTTTTTTCTATGTACAAGCTTATCCCCAACTATAAGATACGCACCTCTGCGGTCACTGCTAGTTGTCAGCAAGCGACAGAGAAATACTACAAAGTGTTCTTACTAGAAAATGAGTGGGAGATAGAGAAGGCGCATGACCTAGCATATCTATACCAAAAGATAAAAAAAATTAAAGACTTAAATCTAAACGAAGCGATTATAGATTAAAATATATGGTAGGTATTCTAAAACACGTTATTCTGACGATTACAATCCGCTCACAGAAGAGGAAGCTCGAGAGTTTTACAAGTTTGCGTTAGAAGTAGAAGAGGTAACCAAAAAAGAGTTAGGTGCATAAGCTCCTAGTAGGAAGAAGGAGATAAAATATGAACACAAACAACAGGCCAAAAGAAATAAATGATTATTTAAGTCTAGTGGTTGAAAGGTTAAAAGCAGCAGACCCATACAAGATAGTGTTGTTTGGGTCTTATGCTAAAGGGGAAGCAAAACCTGACAGCGATATAGATTTGATGGTGATACTGGATAATGAGTATCTTTCAAAGGATGGTGCTGACGAAACAGAAAGAGATTGTAAGGTAATAGAGTTGGTAGACGATATACATTATAAATATGGGATGGATTTTAAAATTTTCTCAAGAGCAGAATTTCAAGAACTTAAAAATAGAAACAGTTTTTTTGTATATGAAGTAGAGCGCACGGGGGAGACTATATATGAAAAATATAATTAAAGAGTGGATCGACTTTGCCCAAAAAGATATGCGTACTAATGAGAAGCTTTTGAAATATAGTGATTTTGATACAGAAATTGTTACATTTCATTGTCAACAAGCAATAGAAAAACACTTTAAAGCGTTTTTGCTAGAAAATGGGTGGCAACTACAAAAGACACACGATATAGTAACATTACACAAGGAGATAAAAAAGATTAAAGATTTTGGTTTTGACTATGGCATAATAAACAGTATCTACAAGATGTATTCTGATATTCGCTATCCGGGCTATTACAATCCACCCACAGAAGAGCAAGTCCGAGAGTTTTACAAGTTTGCGTTAGAGGTAGAACAAAAAATCAAAAAAGAGCTAGGAGTAGAGGGTGAAGAGTCTGGATTTTAATTTCACTTTTATTTTCATCTTTTTCACATAATGGGATCATACAATGCTTAATATTTCATTGAAATTACAGTGCGATCAAATATTGCAGACATTGAAAAAATATTCTCATATATCTATAATTGAATAGTCTCAAAATTAATAGTCAAAATGCTTAATTTATAGAGTATAAACAAATCTTTATTTGCTAATATAATCACTTGAATTTTTTTAAAAAATAAGTATAATATAAACATCAATTTGAGTATAGTTGTTTAATTCCGACGTAGCTCAATGGTGGAGCAATCGGCTGTTAACCGATCGGTTGCTGGTTCGAGTCCAGCCGTCGGAGTTTAGCTTTGCTAATTAAAAAAAGGAGATGTTTATGAGTATGAAAAAGTTTTTACTGCCAGTGTTAATGTTTTTTGTTTTTGGCGGTGTGTTAAGGCAAAAAGTTTGGAAAGATTGAAAGGCTTTTATATTGGCGGTACTGCAGGTATGGCGGCTGGCAGCGATAGCTTTAAAAATTTTGAAAATGATCCCTCTGGTAGTATAAAAAAGCTTTCTCTGCTAAAGTTGAAATAGGTTATGAGCTTCCACTGATAAGTGAAAACCAATTAGTAGGTGTAAGATGTGGCTATAATTGGCACGCTACTAGAGCTGTAAACGGAACCCCAGAAGTCATAGCAGCAGGCACAGTAAATAGGGAAATAGAGATGACATTAAAAAACAAGATGCGGTCAATCCCCGTAACGGTTTACTATAAATACGAATTTAAAGAGTCTAAATTTTCGGTGCTTGGCGGCGTAGGATTAACTTTAATTGATGTGAATATTGATATGAATATAGAAATGCAAACAGGGCAAAATGCTTCGCAAAATACTTCCAAAGCCAAAACGTCACCTCACATAGCGGGAGGTTTGGAATACAGATTTAGCAAACTTTTAGCTTTGTCACTTGACTTAAAATACACGATAAATTCAGAAATTGAGCAGCAGCTCTTTACCGTTTCCTTTAAAAGAGGCTTAGGTTTTCAGGGAGCCCTTACGGTAAGATTTTACGCTTTCTAGTTTCCCAGGCAGTCAATGCTGGAGTTAGCATGTGAAATTCTAAAAGTTCCGAGTAGTTGTCAGATATAAGCTTTTCGAATTCTGTATACAAAGGGTAGCAGAGTATTTACTTTGCTACTTTTTTTATGACTAAAATTGAAACTTTTCTAAAAATTTATAATTCTTCCTACTTTAAATATATTTCTTGATGGTTGCTTGTTTTTTAGCAATATTAATTGTTAGCATTTGATGACGATTATGTAAGGCAATATTCAAACCAAAACTATCAGGATAAACATGCTAGCTACAACACCTACTATTGATAAAAGAGAAGAACCAACAAATATTATATTTTAATAGTATATACATTTGACAGATTGTTATGATTATTGTTTAATTCACCATCAGCTATTAAGCGTTCCTCCGCAGGTATAAGTGTGAGAAGCTCTAATAATTTGGAGTGATTTTCATGTGTAAAGTTTCCGACTTCGTATAAGTGTTGGATTTATGCTTTTATGAATTTATATGTTAAAACTTTTGTCCTGCTTTTAAAACAGTGGGACTTTTTGCTTTAACCGATAGTTTTTATTTAATCTATTTATAAAATATGGAGACAAAAATGGATACAAAATTTTCAAAAGAAGGGTTAACTTTTGATGATGTTTTGTTAATTCCAGGGCATTCAAAAGTGCTTCCTAAAGATGTTCAACTAGGGACAAATTTAACTAAGAAAATTGAATTAAATATTCCTTTAATGAGTGCTGGTATGGACACTGTTACAGAATCGAAAATGGCTATAGCTATTGCTAGAGAAGGTGGAATAGGTATAATACATAAAAATATGTCTATAGAAGCTCAAGCTTCAGAAGTGGATAGAGTTAAAAGAAGTGACAATGGGGTTATATATAACCCTTTTTCTTTAAAGAAAGACAATACTTTAAAAGATGCAAAAGTTTTGGCTGCAGAATATAGAATTTCTGGTGTTCCCATTGTAAATGAGAAAGGTAAACTTATTGGTATTATCACAAATAGAGATATGCGTTTTGAAACTGATGAAACAAAAAAGATTGAAGATGTAATGACAAAAGAAAATCTCATAATTGCAAAAGTTGGTACTTCTGTACAGGAAGCAAAAAATATATTGCAAAATAAGAAAATAGAAAAACTTCCTTTGGTAGATGAAACTTTTACTTTGAAAGGGCTTATTACAATTAAAGATATAGAAAAAGCTATACTTTACCCAAATTCAGCCAAAGATGAAAAGGGAAGACTCCTGGTAGGTGCAGCTTTAGGTATTACTAAAGATTTTTTAGTTAGAGCTAAAGCTTTAATTGATGCAAATGTAGATGTTTTAGTTATAGATACGGCTCACGGACATAATCAAGGCGTTCTTGATGCTGTAAAAAAAATTAAAGAATCTTTTCCAAATGTTCAATTGATAGCAGGCAATATAGCAACTTCTGAGGCTGCAGAGGACTTAATTAAGGCAGGCGCAGATGCAATTAAGGTTGGTATTGGACCTGGAGCTATATGTACAACAAGAGTTGTTACAGGTGTTGGTGTTCCACAAATTACTGCGATTTATGATTGTTATACAGTAGCAAAAAAACATGATATTCCAGTTATTGGCGATGGGGGAATTAAATATTCTGGAGATATACCTAAAGCAATTGCAGCAGGTGCTGATGTATGTATGGTGGGTTCTTTGTTTGCGGGTACAAAAGAAAGTCCCGGAGAAGATATAATTTATAATGGCCGTGCATTTAAAGTTTATAGAGGTATGGGCTCTTCATCTGCCATGATGTCTGGTAGTAACGATAGATATTTTCAAGAAAATACAAAAAAATTAGTAGCAGAGGGCGTTGAAGGTCGTGTGCCTTATAGAGGCTCTATTAGTGATGTTGTTTATCAATTAATTGGTGGGTTAAGAGCTGCTATGGGCTATTGTGGAGTTACCAATGTGCAAGAACTTAAAGAAAAAAGTCAGTTTGTAAAGATAACCTCAGCAGGTCTTATAGAAAGCCATCCTCATGACATATTTATAACCAAAGAAGAAAGTAATTATTCTGGCGGTAAGTGTTATTAAGATATTAATTAAATATTTAATAATGCTTTGTAAAGTTTAAAAAACTCCTTTAAATTTTGAAGTTTTGTCAGGTCTTAATGTTAATTTTGTAAAATTCACAAAATTTTTACAAAAAACGCTTTACTTTTGTAACAGTAAACGTATAATATGTAAAGTATGTGAGCAAAGTTAGATTTATTTAAATGAGAAAAATATATGCTTATGATAAATGGAGGAAAAGAAATATTATGAATAATCAGCAGATTACAGATTGGAAGACTGTGTTGTGGCCAATACATAATTTTGAGCTAAAAAAGTTTTTACCTATGGCGTTTATGTTTTTATGTATTTTATTTAATTATAGTATGTTAAGGTCTATAAAGGATTCCTTAGTAGTTACATCTCTTGGAGCAGAAGTAATTCCTACAATAAAGTTATGGTTTGTACTACCTTCTGCGACTTTGTTTATGTTGGTTTATTCTAAGTTAGTAAATGTTTTTAAAAAAGATACAGTTTTTTATATTATAACGCTTTTCTTCGTGGCATATTTTGCTTTATTTATGACAGTTCTATATCCTTTTCATCAGTATCTACAATTTGATGTTTCAAGTGTTTCTATCCCTTTGATAAGAGGATTATTAAAACCTGTTGGTTCTTGGGTGTTTTCTTCATTTTATGTAATGGCAGAGTTGTGGGGTAGTGCAATGATCGGGTTAATGTTTTGGCGTTTTGCTAATGATGTAACTTCCATTAAAGAATCAAAGCGCTTCTATGCAATGTTTGGTTTTATTGCCAATGTAGCATTAATAGTGACTGGTCTTGTTTTAAAGGGACTAAACAGTAGTGAAGCACATTCTAGTAGTAATCAGTGGAATGCGTTGCCATATTTAATGATGGCTATAATAATAGCAGGGCTTATTGTGGCTGCCTTATATTATCGTTTAAATAACTATATTTTAAAAGATCCTCTTTATTACAATCCTGATGAAATAAAAAAATCTAAAAAGAAAGAAAAATTATCTTTAGTTGAAAGTTTTAAATATATTTTAAAATCAAAATATTTAGGTTATATAGCGATTTTAGTAATTTGCTATGGGATAAGCATAAACTTGGTAGAAGTTGTATGGAAAGGGCAAGTAAGCTTATTGTATCCAACAAAAGCTGCATATGGAGTATTTATGGGCAACCTTCAACTTCTTACAGGAATTTGCACAATCATATGTATGCTAATAGGTACGAATATATTACGTAAATATTCTTGGCGTACAGGTGCATTAATGACTCCAGCTATGATTGCTTTAACCGGGATTATTTTCTTTGGTTTTATTATTTTTAAAGATTCGCTTTCAGCTTCGGTTGCAAGTATTGGTCTTACAGTTTTAGGTGTTATAGTTTGGGTTGGACTAATTCAAAACTTCCTAGCTAAAGGCGTAAAATATTCACTTTTTGATCCGACTAAAGAAATGAGCTATATACCTCTGGATGATGAATTAAAATCTAAAGGTAAAGCTGTTGTTGATGTTATTGGCAGTCGTGCTGGTAAATCTGGCGGATCTTTAATTTTATATGTGTTGCTCAATATAATCTTTGTAGGATCGTCTCTTATATCACTTGCAGGAGTAGTAGCAAGTGTGTTTGTTGTAATAGTTTTAGTTTGGATTATTGCTGTTTTTGGCTTGAACAAACAATTTTTAGAACTTACATCAAATCAAAATTAAAAAATAAAAACTTATAAAGCAGTAATTCTAAAGGATCTTCTTTTGTGTTGTATTAACAGACTTTTTTTGTGAAAAATAAAAAACCAATTATAAAAATTATATTTTTAAAAAGTTAGATGAGTTTATTGTTAAAATTATTGCAACTGGTACGAAATATCACTTTTGATTTTATCTTTGCATCATATTCCTGAAGATTCTAATGATGTTAAAACAAGATTAACTATTTTAAAGCCGTTAAAGATGCTATTTTAAAAACTATAATGGAACTAATTATCTTGATATGACAGCAGGCTTTTTATTTAACAATTAAAACCTGCTTTGAGCGGTTTTAGAAAAAATAGTGTTTTGTTCATGGGGTTTTTTAGTCTGGGGATCATAACAGATACGGTAAAATCTTAAAGAAATAAATTATATATTTTCTATGACTTTTTGATATACAAATCTTGGAGTTAGAGAATTCATGCATAGCGGAGGATTATATTCAAGAGCACATTTTTCGTCCCAATTATTTATAACATAGCATCCACCGCACAAAGTAGAAGCAATATTTATATTTTCAGAATACAAACTGTATTGGGTGTTTGTTGGTCCAAAAAGTATTAAAGATTTAACTTTAAGCGCCTTTGCAATATGCATACAACCCGAATCAGTGTCAATGTGTAGCAATGATTTCTTTAACACACAACAAAGTTCATCAAGATTTGTTTTGCCGACCAAGTCAATGTCGCTATCTGTTTTGCTCTGTCCTACACCTACTTGAATTATTTTAATATTCTTACTTGATAAGGTGTCTTTTAATAATACAATTAAATTCTCCCAGTTATCTGTGCTCCACGATTTTGTATGGGCAATATTTCCTTTGTTGCTTGCACCAGTCTGGAATGTTATATATTTTATGTCATTGTAGATGCCGAATTTTAGTAACGATACTTTTCTGTATTCTATATTTAAAGATATATCTGAAATATAATTTTTATCCACTCCGGACTTTATTTTTGACACATTTATAAGATGTAAATTATTTTTTATCGCTAATTTTTGCATATCAAAAGATGATATATCGTTAAAACAGAAAGGGTATGTTTTTTTATAAGTTTCAATATTGTTCAATATTGTTTTAGATAGCGGATTGTTTCTATTAATGATATTAATTTGTGGATATTCTAAAGAAACAGTATTGTCTATAATGATGTCATATTTTTTTGTCGTGCTATAAATAGAATTTTTATTTAAGAAAAAACGAATGTTTCTTAAATCTTTAACAAGAGGTTTAGTTGCTTTATGATAAATATCAATTATTATATCTGGCGACATTTTAGTTAACGCGTCAATAACAGCTTTTTGTCTAAGTATATCTCCTAAACCACCGTCAGGAATGAATGCCAGATATGTTTTGTTCCGTTTTTTTAATAAAAAGATTAGAATTATATAGAAGAAAGATTTTATAAAATCTTTTAAATGTTTTATATATATAACGTTTTGTGCATTGCTATTTTTTTGGCTTAAAGAACGTATTTTCTTCTCATTCTCAATCACATCGTTATTGTTGTAAGTTATAGGGTACTTGTATAGAGGCATATTGTTTTCCGTCAGCAATATAAACAAGTTGATCTTTGTCGGCATAAAAAATCTGCAACACCAAACCCTATCATTGATTTTTCATAGAAAGCTCCGGGACTACTACGGAGTTCCAACAATTTGTATATGACAATTACAAAAGAATTATTGGAATTGCACGCGCTAATTCTTGCTATTGAACAACTTGTTCCTGAAGTCAGATTAAACAAAAATTTGAACGGTATGTCAAGATATATTCCAGTGTATGCCTAAATTTGTACAATAACAAGTATTAAAGATAAAGTTTTTATTGTATTTATTTTTATAGATAATATATTAAGTTTACTATTTTCTAACAAAGTTTATACAATAATATCATGAAAAGCAAATTTTATAGTCTTAACTCTAACGAAACAAAATTTATATCTTGGTTGACATATGATAAAGTAAAAATCATAAACAATCAGGAATTAGATAGATAATTGCCTAAAAATTATAAATACAAAAATATATTTATAAGCAACCTTATTAAGAAAAAAATTTTAAGCCCTATCAAGAAAGGTGTATATATGTTTGTCCCTATAGAAACTCTGTCGTCAGGAACTATTGTAAATCCATATTTACTTCCAAAAATCTATTATCCCAAAATACAATATTATATTGGCTATTTTAATATGTTCAATCATTATGGGCTTACAGAACAAATTCCTAAAACAACATATGTTATAAACCCCTCTGTTTCCGGCAAAAAAAATATAAGCAAATTTCAGTTTCAATTTATTAAAGTTAAAAAAGAGTATATTTATGGACTTGAAGAACTTAATACGCGTGACGGGAAAGTAATAGTAAGCGATAAGGAAAGAACTATGGTTGATTTTATAGATAAATGGAATTTCCAAGAAGCAAAAACAAAAATAACAGAGATATTGCTAAACAAACAATGCAATGTTAAAAACTTTATAGATTATGCTGTTGCGTTCCCAAAAATAAGAACAAGAAAAATCATAGGAGTTATTTTAGACTACGCCGGTATTTCAACAAAATTATCAAAACCTTTATATGACAGTATAAAAGTTCATCCTTGATATCTGTCTCAAAATCATCAAGAACAGGAGCTATAAATACGAAAGATGATAGGAACGATACAGATATATCGAAATATAAAGATAATTTAGGTTTACCACAAGAAAGTATCAACGAAATTAAAGAGAAAATCCCACAGGAACTCTATCCTGTTTTAAGTATTGAAGAACAAGAAAAATTTGATTTGGACAAGATTTTGCACAAAATCAATTTAACGATTGGAAAGATGATAAGAAATCACATTGATTTTTCATAGAAAGCTCCGGGACTAGGATTCGAACCTAGACAAAGGGATCCAAAATCCCTTGTGCTACCATTACACAATCCCGGAATTAGATATTTTTTAATTGATCTTTAACTGATAAGTTTGTTGTAGAGGTAAAACAAAAATCCCAAGAATACTTTTTTAGTTCAGAAACAATATGCTCTTTTGAAATATTAATATCTAAAATACCAAAAACTGTTGCTCCAGAACCAGACATCAAACTTGTACAACATAATTTACTTAATAAAGTTTTAATTTCTAGGATAGTTTTAAAATCTCCAAAAACAAACTCTTCAAGTCTATTAAAACAACTTTTAAAAGCTTCTTTATTGTTAAAAGAAGTACTAGAAATAAGATGTTTAATTTTATGAATTCTTATTGAATTTGTCAACGGAAAATTAATTTTTTTATAAATTCCAACAGTAGAAATGTCAAAACCGGGGTTTACAAGTATTATATCTAAATTAGTAATACTTTTAAGAGGGGTAACTATTTCTCCAATTCCTGCACACAAACAAGTACCTCCTGTTAAAAAAAAAGGTACGTCTGCCCCAAGCTTTGTAGCAATGGATTCTAGTTCTTTTTGTGTTGTTTTAATATTCCATAATTTTACTAGTGCTAATATTGTTGTTGCAGCATTAGATGAGCCGCCACCAAGGCCAGCTCCTTGAGGTATATTTTTTTTTAAGTATATTTTTACACCTTTGTTAATATTAAAATTCATTTTTATTGCAAGAGCTGCTTTGTAGACTAGATTTGTCTTATCGCAAGGTAAGGCTTTATTATCGCATGACAAAATTATGTTTTTATCTATATCTTCAAAAGAAAGTTCATCATATAAACTTATTGTTTGCATGATACTTTCTAAATTATGGTATCCATCTTTACGTTTGCTTTTAATTTCAAGAAATAAATTAACTTTTGCTGGAGACTTTAGAACAATTTTCATGGTTATTCCATTATTTGGGAAATTTTTGTGCTTACATTACTCTAAAAGAAAATCTATAATATTCTTTGTTTTTATTCCACCAAATGATTGAGCAATAGTATCTGTTGTTATAATAATTTTTCTGTAGTTATCTTTTAATTTTTGTAGTGGAAGTAATTCTCTTTTTAACGTTTTATTGTCTACAAGAGTTTGTGATACCTGATAATATATTATTTCTTCTGGAGATTGTGCTATAAAATCTACTTCAAGATTTCCAACTTTGCCTATATTTACGCGGGAACCTCTCCTAATTAATTCTAAATATACTATATTTTCTAAAATATGCCCTGCATCTAAATTTCTGTTGCCAAGTAAAGCAAGACGTAGTCCCATATCAGAAACATAGTATTTGGAATTTGACTTTAAATATAGCTTTCCTTTTGTGTCAAATCTATCAGTTCTATAAATTAAAAAACTGTCAACCAATCCCTGTATGTAACTTTCTATTGTTTGTGGATGGATTTGTACTTTGTCTGAAAGGAGGGTGTTGCTTATGTTTCTTATAGATGTTTCATTGCCTATATTATCAAACAGAAACCTAACAACGTTTTCTAAACGAGATATGTCTTTAAACTGTCCTCGTAAAATTATATCTTTTTGAATTATTGTATTGTAAAGGCCTATAAGATAATCTTGGATTAGTTGTTTGTCATTATTTAACAATACAGTTTGGGGAAAACCACCATTTATAATGTAATTGTTGTATAGATTTAAAATATCTTTTTTATCTTTAAAAAGACTTATGTATTCTTTAAAAGATAAAGGTTGCATCTTAATTTCTATATATCTACCAGAAAGTAATGTTGTTACAAGTGGAGCAAACATGTAAGCATTAGAACCTGTAACATATAAGTCAATATTTTTTTTTAAACGTAAACTATTTATTGCTTTTTGATAGTCTTTTACAAGTTGGAGTTCATCAATAAAAACATAGTTTATACTGTTTTTTAATGTCAGTTCTTCTACGTGTTTATGTAAAATTTTATAATCTAGAAATTTTTCGTTTTTAGTATCTTCAAGATTTAAGTTGATAATTTGTTGATCACAAACACCAGTTGCTTTTAAATGATTTTGAAAAAGTTTGAAAAGAGTTGATTTTCCACAGCGACGAACACCAGTTACAATTTTTATTAAATCGTCCTTATCTTTCCATGATTTTAATTTATTAAGATAATATGGCCTGTCTATTAATTTTTGCATAGCACACCTTATTTATATATATTTTATTATATAGTTATCAAAAAATCAACATTTTGTATAATCTATTATATAAAATATAAAAGTAGAAATATGGTGCCCTTGACTTGTGTTTAGTCCATTATTTGGGAAATTTTTGTTGCTTCTAATAGTATTTTTATTTTTGTTGAAGGTATAAATATTTTTATTTTTGTTGGTATTTTTGATCCTAAAAAGTTTTCATATTTTAAAACTTCTATTTTTATGTTGTTTTGTAAAATGCTCTTTATCAATGCAGTATTGGAGTCTATTGTTAAAATAGAATCGTTTTTTGAATATACTAAATAATTCCCCTTTTCTGTGGGTTGTACATCTAAGAATTGTGTATAAAAGTCATCATTAAATATATTTGAAAATTGATTTATTATATCAAGTACAAATTGAGGTATTTCGTTTTTTGCAGCTTTCGGGTCAATTTCTGTAATTTTGTTTTTAATTATTATAGACATACCACCTATAACGATTGTTGAAGGAAAATCAAATTTTATATTTTTTTTCTTATTGTATGTTGTGAGTATATAAATTTTTTTGCTTAAAATTTTCGAGCTTATTTTTGTTTTAAAACCAGTTCTAAATGATAAAAGTCTGTCATAATTGTTTTTGCTTCTCCATAACATTAAATTATACAGCTCTTCTTTTGGCATTTGTGACTTGGCAAAATATAATTTTTTTTCAATTGATTTATCTTGTTTAGAATCATAAGATAAAGAGTAAGAGATCCACGCTTTTGTGTGGTTTTTTAAAGCAAGGTAAGTATCACCTAAATGAGTATATATAAGAGTAGTTTGCATAATACTAAGTGCATAAATAAATGTTTGTTCTGCAAGATAAAATTTGCCCATTTTAAAATAAAGTAAACCTAAAGAATCCATAAAGTTACTATTTTTTGGTTCTAAATTTAAAGATTCAGTAATGAATTCTTTTGACTCATTTAATTTAATACCTTGTTGTGCATAACTATAACCTAAATAATTAAGGGCTTGGGGATGTTTAGGGTTTAACTTTATTGCTTGTAAAAGAGCTTTTTCTGCTTGTGAGAAATTTTTATCTTTGTCATAAGAAAACCCTAAATAAAAATAAGCATCTGCAAAACCTGGGGATGTTTTGATTATTTTATTAAGGTAATCTATGGCTTCATTATATTTGCCCCAATCTATATAATTTAAAGATGCTAAATAAAGTATGTCCTTATTGTTTGGATCTATTGATAAAGCTTTTAAAAAGTATTTTTCTGCTTTTTTATAATTTTGTTTTAAGGCATAATAATGACCAAGTTTGGTTAAAGATGCAATATTTTTTTGATCTTTTTTTACAATAACTTCAAATACAGCAATAGCTTTATCAACTTGATTGGTTTTTTCGTACACCATTGCAAGCCAATAATTTGTTTTCATGTCATCAAAGGATATTTTTTTTGCTCTAAGTAAAATATCTTTTGCATCAGAGTAATTTTTCATATCATAATAACATTTCCCTAAATGAGAGAGTACAGCAACGTCGTTTGGAAAGTTTGCTATGCATTTTTTGTATTCCTTTATAGCTAGTTTTATTTGTCCTAAGTTTTCATAAATATAAGCTTTAGCTATAAAAGCATCTCTAATGGTTGGATTAGTTTTTATAGTTTTATCGTACGATTTTAGTGCTTCTTGATATAATCCTAGTCTTTCCTGTATATTGGCAAGTTGTAAGTATCCTAAAGGGTTATCTGGTTGTTGTTTAGAGAATTTTTCCCAATAATCTAAAGATTTTTCCAACTTGTTGTCAAATTGGTATAAAGATGCTATATAGGCTGTTGCAACTTCATTGTCAGGGTCAAGGTTAAGAGTTTGTTTCCAGAATTCTTGAGCAAGTTCTGGTTTGTTTGCTATCATATAAAAAATAGCTAAAGACGAGGTGGTTTTTGGATTGTTGCCGTCAAGTTTTTTTAATTTTTCAGCCATTTGTAAAGCTTTATCTTGCTTTTTCTCATGTAAATAAAGATATGCAAGATTGCCATGTGCTGCTGTTGCATCTTTATCTATCTGTGTAGTATGCTCTAAATTTCTTGTTGCTTCAGGTATATTGTTTGTTTTTAAACTATAAATTCCTTGTAAGAATGTTTTATAGGCGTCATACTTTGTTGCAAAAGAAAGTTCAGTTAGTAACACTAAAATAAGAGGTAATATTTTCCATTTCATTATAAATAATTCCTTATAAGTAGAGCTTTAATATTTCCATTTCATCTGCAACGTAACTTATTATATAATATCCGATCAGTGTTTTGTTTAAAATTAAAACTTTAAATGTAGTAGAGCTGTTTTTGGATGAACTTGAAAACATTTCTTTTATCTATGGATTAGGAAAAGATTTTTTTCAATGTCAATCACTTTGTCTAGAAATGTATCAGAAAAGTGTAAAAATTTCATATTTATGTATATTGGTGTTTTGTAGCGTAAATTATTGCTTCTATCATAGAGTCTGGGCAGGCTATATTTTTACCTGCAATGTCAAAAGCTGTTCCGTGGCCTGGAGAAGTTCGTAAAAATGGGAGTCCGGCAGTAATGTTTACTATTTTTGAAGCGTCTATACATTTTAAAGGTATCATTAGTTGATCATGATACATTGTACATATTAAATCGAACTGCCCTTGTTTTGTTTTTAACCAAGCAGAATCTGCTGGTATGGGTGGTGTTATGTTGACGCCTAACTGTATTAATTTTTTGTATGCTGGCATTATAATCTTTTTTTCTTCATTTCCCAAAATAGAATTATCCCCAGCGTGTGGATTGAGTCCACATAATGCTATTTTTATCTTTTTTTTATTTCTTTTAATAAAGTCAACACTTAGAAGTATAGTTTGTATAATATTTTTTGTTTTTAAATTTTTAGTGATGTGCGATATAGGGATATGTCTTGTAACCATAACCCCTAATATATCATTGCAAGCCATTAACATAGCTACTTTTTTAGAATTTGTGAGATTTGCAAGCAGTTCTGTATGTCCAGGGAAAGTTATGCCTGAAAGTTTTAAAGATTCTTTTGATATAGGGGCTGTAACAAGAGCTTTTGCTTTATTGTTTAAACAATACTTTACAGCTTCTTTAATAGCAGAAACGGCAATTAACCCAGCTTTTTTTGAAGGGACAGATCGTTTTACGGGTCCTAAATTTGATGTTGCAATAAACTCAAAGTTTTTTTTGTTTTTACAATATTTTTTATAGTAATAATTAAAGATTTGTTTATCACCAAAAAGTACAAAGCTGCAAATTCTTTGAACTTTTAAAGAATTTGTAGCCTTGCAAACTATTTCATAACTTATTCCCGCTGGGTCTCCCAAAGTAATTGCTACGGGAGGTTTTAGCATTTCTTTACCAAGTTTTATTAATTTTTATATTAGATTTAGACTTTAGAGTATTAATATAGTCATTGTATGCAACTCTTGCATTTGCTTGATACAATAGTTCTAATATATCACCTTTTACATCATCAAAATTTATATCTCTTTTTGCGCGTTTTTCTTCAACTTTTACAAAATGGTATCCAGTATCTGTCTTTATGGGTTCTTTTGTGTAGTCGCCAACTTTCATTGAGAAAGCAACTTTGCTTATGTTTGGAAGAAGGTCATCTTTTGCAACTAGTCCTAAATCGCCATTCCTTCCTTTGGAAGTAGGATCTTCAGAATATTGGTTTGCAACATCTCCAAAAGTTTTCTTTTGAAGTTCTTTTTTTACAGTTGCAATTTTTGCTTGTGCTGCTTTGATTTCAGGTTCTTTTGCGCCTTTAGGACAAGCGATAAAAATTTGTCTGAGTCTCAACTGTTCGCCAGACATTCTTTTTAATGCTGTTGCAAAATTTTCAACTAAAAAATCGTCTTCAGGAGAAAGGTTAGTTTTACCACCTTTCATTTTTACACTTATCTTGTCATATAAGGCTTTAGCTTCAAGATCTGTAGGAGTTTTTACTTTAGGCTCAACATTTTGCTTAACAAGTTTCATGATTGCTATTTGATCATTAAGTTTTTTTTCAAAATCAGCAATTGTCATATTTTCTTTTTTAAGCTCATTCTTAAATTCTCCGTCGCTAGAAAATCTTTTTTTTATTTCTGTAAGCCCGTCTTGGATTTCTTTTTTTGAAACTTTAATATTTTGCTTTTTTGCTTGTTGCTTTAAAAGAACGTCATCTATTTTTTGATTTAAAACAAGGTCTTTGAGTTCGTTTTCTTTTTGAATAGTTTGAGATGATTTTGGTGTCGCTTTTTCGTATTGTTCGTAAATAGGGGCAAATAAGCTATTGAATTCAGAAGACAAAATAGGTTCCCCGTTTACAACAGCTAATGTCTTGTCTACAACTTGCGATGCTGCAAAAACTGTGAAAGCTATAAAAAGGCTTGCAAAACTTACTACAATTTTCTTCATAGTTTGCTCCTAGCTTTATTTTAAGTTACTTGGATTTTTCTTCTTCTGGTGAAGCTAAAGGTAAATCGTAATTTACTTTGACATTAAGGTTTTCTTTTTGTTTATTAAACCAGGTATCAAATTTTTCTTTTTCTAATGTTTTTCTAATAGCTTCTTTTGCTTGGTCAAAAGATATAGCAGGCAGTTTCTTTTCTGATACCTTAAATACTATATGATATCCATAAGGAGTTTCCACTATACCAGACATCTCATTTGTTTTTAAGTTTACAACAGCTTCTTCAAATTCTGGAACCAAATCTCCTTTTTTAAATGGGCCAATAAGTCCGCCATTAGAAGCTGAACCACTATCTTGAGAAACTTCTTTTGCTACTTTTTCAAAAGATTCTCCATTGTTTAACCTATCAAATGCGTTTTGCGCTGACTGCAAGTCTGAAACAAGTATATGTCTTACAGTGTATGCAATGGGTTCATCAAATAAAGCTTTGTTGTTGTCATAATATTTTTGTATTTCTTCATCACTAGGTTCTACAGCTTCATGGATTTCTTTAATATAAGACTCTATAAGTAACCCGTTCTTATAGTCTAATAGTTGCTTTTTTTGTTCTGACTCAAAAGCGGACAAAGTATTTTTGTATTCTTCACGTTTTTCAACGCCAGCTTTTTTTGCAGCTTCCACAACAACAGTTTCTTTTAAAATAGCATCAATAAATTGTTTTTTACCTATAGCTGTAGATGCATATTTTTGATATTCTGTAGGTGTTGCAGCTAATCTTTCATTTAATTTAGCATCTGTAATTTTTTCGTTTCCAACTTGAATCACTACAGGGCTATCTTTTTTGCACGAAGACAAAGAAAACCCCACACACAATACACTAGTTAGCAACAATAGGTTCTTCATTACAGCATCTCCTTTATTTAGCCTTAATTTTAAATAGGCAGCTAAAATATAATCAGGATTTTACAAATTTACACTATATTAGTCAAACTTAGGATTACTGCTGTATTTTGATGCCATGATTGAGGATAACAGTATTGTGATTATTATTAAAAGAGATAATGCTGTTGGAATGTTTATGAAGTGCGAGAGTATCATTTTAAATCCAACAAATAAAAGAATTATAGCTATAGCAAACTTTAAAAACTTAAATTTTTCTGCAAGATTAAATAAAAGAAAGTACAGAGCTCTAAGACCTATTATTGCAAATATGTTAGAAGTATATACTATAAAAGGGTCAACAGAAACAGAAAGTACAGCAGGGATAGAATCTATGGCAAATATTATGTCACTCATTTCTATGGCTATAACGGCTGTAAGCATAGGTGTTGCATATAAAATCTTACCTTTTTTTATAAGGAAGCTTTTTGTTTTATTAGTGTTATCTATAGGCATTATTTTTTTTAGAATTTTATATGCAACATTATTTTCTGGATCAAATTTTTTGTTTTTTTGTGTTATTATTTTGATTGATGTGTAAATTAAAATAGCGCCAAATAAATATATTGTCCAAGAAAAAGCATTTATTAAACTTATACCAATAAAAACAAACAAAAATCTAAGAACAACTGCTCCAATAATGCCGTAAATTAAAACTTTTGGTTGATTTTGCTTAGGAATATTGAAAAAAGAAAAAATCATTAAGAAAACAAACATATTGTCAATAGACAAAGTATATTCAACTAAGTATCCTGTAAAAAACTCTAAAGCTTTTGGTTGCCCTAGCAAAACATAAATAACTATACCAAACGTAATTGCGATAGCTATCCATAAACTCACCATTATGCTTGCACTTTTTGTTGTAATGTTTCCTTGGTTTTTATTTAAAACAACTAAATCTATAAACAAGGAAACTATAATAACAAACCAAAATAGCAACCACATTATAGGTAAAGTTTCCATTTATTCTCCAAAAGTTTTAATTATAGTATGTTGTTAACTTTTAGACATTAAAGCGAAATTCTATAATATCGCCATCTCTAACAACATATTCTTTTCCTTCGCTTCTAAAGAGACCAGCATCTTTTACAGCTTTTTGACTGCCGAGTCTAAATAGATCGTTAAAACTCATTACTTCTGCGCGAATAAAACCTCTTTCAAAATCAGAGTGTATTACACCAGCAGCTTGAGGTGCCAAAACCCCTTTTTTTATTGTCCACGCTCTTACTTCCATTTGTCCTGCTGTCAAAAATGTTGCTAAGCCTAAAAGGTTATATCCTGCTTTAATTAGTCTGTTTAATCCTGGTTCTTGTAAACCTAAATCTTTTAAAAAAATTTCTTGATCATTTTCAGATAGTTCTGAGAGTTCTGCTTCTACTTTTGCGCATATAGAAATTGTTTGAGTTCCTTCTTTCTCTGCTTTTTCTTTTACAAGGTTTGTGTATTTGTTTTCCATAGAAGGCAAGGTACTTTCATCGACGTTACACGCATATACTACAGGCTTTGCTGTTATTAAGAAAAAGTCTTTTATGTTTATTTTTTCTTCGTCATTTAAATTAAGAGTTCTTACTGGGTTGCCTGCATCTAAGTGAGACTTCACTTTTATCGCAAGTTCTCTTTCTGAGAGCATTTTTTTGTCATTAAGCCTTGTTGCTTTTTGAAGTCTTTCAATTCTTTTAGAAATTGAATCCATGTCTGCAAGAATAAGTTCTGTTTCTATAATTTCTATGTCTCTTAAAGGATCAACATCTCCCATAACATGTGTTACATTTTTGCTTTCAAAACATCTTACAACATGTATAATGGCAGCAGTTTCTCTTATATGTGCTAAAAATTGATTTCCTAACCCTTCTCCATTTGAGGCCCCTTTTACAAGCCCTGCAATATCAACAAATTCTATTGTAGCAGGTACTACTTTTTTTGCATTATAAAGATTTAGCAAAAAAGTTAATCGTTTATCTGGTACAGATACGATGCCTATGTTTGGATCTATGGTGCAAAAAGGATAATTTGCAACTTCTGCACCGGCTTTTGTTATAGAATTGAACAATGTTGATTTGCCAACATTCGGAAGTCCTACGATGCCAAGTTTCATACAACTCCTTAGATTTGGGTCTGCCTAAAAACCTTAACGCATATCCTTACTATGCTTTTTCCGAAGCTGCTGCGTTAAAAAACTTGTGTTTATGACACGATAAACCTTGCGTTTTTTGCCTTGCATTGTCAAAAAATTCACAGCAAATATACGCATTAGGGTTTTTAGAGAGACCCATTTAATTTCTTATTGTTCCATTACCTTGCGCTACATATTTTGTAGTGGTTAGTTCTTTAATGCCTATAGTCCCTCTTGCATGGAGCTTTTGTGTAGAAATTCCAATTTCACATCCCAAACCGAAAACTCCTCCGTCATGAAGTCTAGTAGATGCGTTCACAAAAACAGCTGCAGCGTCAACTTCGGAGATAAATTTATTTGCAGCATCTTTATCGTCAGTTATTATAGCTTCAGAATGCATAGAGCCGTATTTGTTTATATGTTCTATTGCTTCATCTAGAGAGTTTACAACTTTTATAGATATTTTTAAGTCAAGATATTCTGTCTGCCAATCTTCTTCTTGAGCCTCTTTCACAGAAGGAACTATTTTTTTTGTTATGGAGCAACCATTTATTTCAACTCCAGATTCTGTGTACAGCTTACATAGTTGAGGCAGTATTTTTTCAGCAATATTTTTATGTACAAGAATAGTTTCTGTTGCATTGCATGCAGAAGGTCTTTGGCATTTAGCATTTAGAGCTATTTTAATTGCCATGTCTATATCTGCGTTTTCATCTATGTACGTATGGCACAAACCTTTTCCGTGTGATAAAATTGGAATCAAAGAATGAGCTTTTATGAATTGAATTAAATCATTGCTACCTCTAGGGATTAGTAAGTCTATTAAATTTTCCAAATGTATAAGTTCTTGTACAGCGGTTCTGTCTGTTGTGTCAATAAACTGTACTGCTCCTTCGGGCATACCTGCTTTTTTGGCTGCTTCAGATACTATATTTATAAGAATTCTGTTAGAATTTATAGCTTCAGAACCACCCTTTAAAATTACAGAATTCCCAGCTTTTAGACATAAAGCACTAGCGTCAATGGTTACATTTGGACGAGCTTCATAGATTATAGCTATTACACCTAAAGGTACCCTTATTTTCTTTACATCTATATCTATTGAAGCAGTCATTTCTTCAACTATAGTGCCTACGGGATCTTGTAATAACACGATATCTTTGATACTTTTGGCCATTTCATTTATACGTTTTTCATTTAATGTAAGTCTATCTATTAAAACATTGTTTATGCCTGCTTCCTTAGCGGCTTGTACATCTATCTCGTTGTGAAACAGGATTTCTTTAATGTTTTTTTCTATAGCACAAGCCATAGCTGAGAGTATGTTGTTTTTTTGTTCAGCACTCATTGTGGCAAGTTGTTTTGAAGCTTCTTTTGCAGCTTTAGCTTTTAAAAATACTATTTGTTTTTCTTGATTGTTTTCCATACTTAGCTCCACTATATTTTTATTTATTTTGGTATTTTAGCAAAAAACTAATAAAAACGAAAAGTAGTTAGAAAATTCTACGGTTTACAAAAAACCGTAGAATTTTGTTTTGTTGTGTAATCAACTTGTTGGATGACATAAATATGTAAATAAAGTTAGTGTCTTGCTAAATCTTATGAGGGTTTGACTAAGATACTGTAATTTTATAATATCTTCCCAAGTGACTATTTTGCTTATTTTTGTACTTTTATGAATAGAACCACTAGGAGGAGTATATGACAGTTAGAGTAGGTATTAATGGCTTTGGTCGTATTGGACGTTTGGTTTTTCGTGCTGCTCAAAGCAGGAAAGATATTCAAGTTGTAGCTGTAAATGATTTGATAAGTGTAGACTATATGGCTTACATGTTAAAGTACGATACAATTCATGGCCAATTTAATGGTACAGTTGAAGTGAAAGATGGCAACTTGGTTGTTAATGGAAATGTTATTAGTGTTACAGCTGAGAAAAATCCTGCAGATTTGAAATGGTCGGATGTTGGTGCAGAATATGTAGTGGAATCAACAGGTCTTTTTCTTGCCAAAGAAAAAGCTCAAGCTCATATTGAAGCTGGTGCGAAATATATTGTACTATCTGCTCCTTCAAAAGATGATACCCCTATGTTTGTTTGTGGAGTAAATCTTGACTCATACAAAAAAGGTACTCAGATAGTATCAAATGCGTCTTGTACGACAAATTGCTTAGCTCCTCTTGCTAAAGTTTTACATGATAAATTTGGTATAGTTGATGGTCTTATGACTACAGTCCATGCTACAACAGCTACACAAAAAACTGTTGATGGGCCTTCTGCTAAAGATTGGAGAGGTGGTAGGGCAGCTTCAGGAAATATAATACCTTCTTCTACAGGTGCAGCAAAAGCAGTAGGAAAAGTAATTCCAGAGTTAAATGGAAAGTTGACTGGAATGTCTTTCCGTGTTCCTACATTGGATGTGTCTGTTGTTGATTTAACGGTAAACTTAGCAAAGCCAACTTCTTATGAAGATATTAAGTCTGCTATGAAGTCTGCATCAGAGGGTAGTCTTAAAGGTATTTTAGGTTACACAGAAGATGAAGTTGTTTCTTCAGATTTTTTAGGTGATGCTCGTACATCAATTTTTGATGCAAAAGCAGGCATTGCTTTAACAGATAAGTTTGTTAAAGTTGTTTCTTGGTATGATAATGAGTGGGGATATTCAAACAAGACTTTAGATCTTATTGCTTATATGAAGAAAGTGAATGGATAGAAACTAATAAGTTATTGGAGATTTATGGCGTTTGTCGATAATATTACAAAAATAATAGATAGAAAAATAATAAACAAGACCGCACTTGTATAATTTATAGTGCGGTCTGTTCTTTGAGGTATATAGGCAATGAAAAAAGTACTTAAAGATGTTAATGTGCAAGGTAAAAAGGTTTTAGTTCGAGTCGATTATAATGTTCCTTTAGATGCAAATCTTAATATAACAAATGATAAAAGAATAGTTGCGAGTATCCCTACAATTAAATACTTGTTAAAAGAAAATGCAGCAATAATCCTTATGTCTCATCTTGGAAGGCCAAAAGGGAGGTTTGTTTCAGAAATGAGTCTAAATCCGATATCGATACGTTTAAGCGAGCTTTTAGATGAGCCTGTTAAATTTGTCGGTGGGGATTGCGTTAGTGAAGAATCTAGGCAAGTAGCAGCAAGTTTAAAGTCTGGTGAAATTTTCTTACTTGAAAATTTAAGATTTCATCCTGAAGAAGAAGGTAAAAATACTGCTGGAGAAAAAGACAAAGTTGCAATGGAAAATTTTGCAAAAGAAATTGCTTCAATGGGTGAAATTTTTGTTCAAGATGCTTTTGGTACAGTGCACAGAGCCCATGCTTCAACAATTGCTGTAGTTAAGTACGTTAAAGATGCTGCTGCAGGTTTCCTTTTGGAGAAAGAACTTAAATTTTTAGGAGAAACTTTAGAAAATCCCCAAAGACCATTTTTAGCAATTTTGGGCGGTGCAAAAGTTTCAGATAAAATAAATGTTATAGAGAATCTTTTAAACAAAGTAGACGCTATTATAATAGGTGGTGCAATGGCTTACACTTTTCTAAAATCTCAAGGAGTAAGTACTGGTACGTCTCTTGTTGAAAACGATAAATTAGATTTAGCATCCGAACTTATTAAAAAAGCAAAAGAAAGGAAAATAGACTTTTTGCTTCCTGTAGATCATATAATCGTAAATAAAGTTGATTTTGCAAATAAACAAATCCCAAAAGGGGCTCAAGTTGAAGAGACAATAGATGAAGCAATTTCTGACAATTTTATGGGAGTGGATATAGGCTTTAAGTCGATAGAGAAATTTGCGGAAGTTATTAAGGCCTCAAAAACTATTCTTTGGAATGGCCCTCTTGGAATTTTTGAAATAGATGAGTTTTCTAAAGGTACGGTTGCTATTGCTGATTTGGTTGCTCAGGCAACTGATGCTGGGGCTATATCTATTGTTGGTGGTGGGGACTCTGTTTCTGCTGTAAAAAAGGCAGGTGTAGATAAAAGGATAAGTCATATTTCTACAGGTGGAGGAGCTTCTTTAGAATTTTTAGAGGGTAAAGAATTGCCGGGAATTGCGGCTCTTCCGGAACCTTCTTGACACGTCGGAAATTTTGTTATACAATGAAAAAATGATAAATACAGTAAATATAATATTTTTTGCATTTAAGTTTGTACATTATTGTATGTGCATAGGGTTAATTTCTGTGGTTCTTTTACAAGCTGGGAAAAGTGGTGGTATGGCAGGTGTTTTTGGTGGTGGTGGCTCAGATCAGATTTTTAATGCGCCATCAGGTGTAGCATTTATAAAGAAGTTGACAGTTGTTATGGCTTGCATATTTTTGTTTACATCTTTAATGCTTACAAAGCTTTCCACAAACATAGGTATGATGTCTGTAGTTAAACAGCTTTCTAATATTCCTGTAAGCGTTCCGGTAGAGCCTGTAGATAAATAAGTGTTACAGTTGCTGGGGTGGCGGAACTGGCATACGCGCACGTTTGAGGGGCGTGTCCTTAACCGGATGCGGGTTCAAATCCCGCCCTCAGCATTTTATTAAAAGTTATGTTTGCGGGTGTAGTTCAGTGGTAGAACGTCTCGTTGCCAACGAGAAGGTCGTGGGTTCAAGTCCCATCGCCCGCTTTTATTTAAATTTAAAGCCAGTCTTGATTAGACTGGCTTTTTTATTTTAAATATTAACCTAATCAATACCTGCGAAATAGTTTGCTTGGTCTAGTTTAGAACCTTATCTACGTTACTAGAGCAATCGCAAATAAACATTTAATCAAATTAGCAAACTTGCAAAATGGAAAGACAAGAAAAACTTAAATGAATTTTGCTTCAAACACTGCATTGGGGTCTCT
>JAISBM010000019.1 GCA_031266185.1 Endomicrobium sp.
TATGGGATAGGGATGGGGCAGGTAATGGGAGTGATAAGAGAGATGAGAGGGAAGATAAAGATAGAGTCAAGAGAGGGAGAAGGGACAGAATTTATCCTAACATTCCCTAAAGCTGAGAAGCCAAGTATAGAAAATGGAGATAAAAACTAATAACTAAGTTTAAGTGAAGCGGACTCTACTTTAAACGCTGGTCTAAAATGAAAAAACTAATTATAACTGTATTTTTGTTTTTTGCTTCTTTAGTTTGTGCGTCGGAACAAATGATTGAAATTTCGGTTGAAGTTACCGAAATGTACGAAAATAAGGCTAGAAGTCTGGGCACGGAACTACCAGATTCAATAAGTGTATCTGAATTTAATATCCCATCTATCTTAGAATCTGGCTCTTGGGGAAGAGATACAAAGTTTTTCACAACGCTTAAAGCTTTGGAAGAGAATGGCGCTGCAAAAGTTTTATCCCAGCCTAAGCTTGTTACAAAATCAGGTGCCACCGCTAATTTTATGGTTGGAGGTGAAATTCCAATTGTAGCTACTGGCGTCGGCATATCTTCTGTAAAGTGGAAAGAGTATGGAATCATAATAGACATTAAACCAACAGTGTCAAAAGACGGTAAAATTGATATTGTTATAGAAATAGAACTTTCAAGAATAGACCATTCCGTACAAGTCGCAGGAGGGTATCCTGCAATCAGAAAAAGAAAGGCTTCATCTCATCTACAAATCAAAGATGGCGACACCATGGTTCTTGCAGGTCTTATAGAAACAACAAAAACTAAAACAAGAAAAGGCGTTCCTTTTTTATGCAATATTCCTGTTTTAGGATTATTATTCGGTGTTACTCGTTATAATGAAGAGAAAACAAACGTGCTTATCTTTGTTACCACAAAGTTAATAAAATGAGAAAAAATAATGGGCAGACTTTAACAGAGTTTGTTTTGGTTTTTACTGTTTTACTCATTGCTACAACAGGCGTTTTGGCTATGTACAAAAGATTTTGGAAAACAAAATATCAAAGAGCAGCAGCACCTTCAAGAGCGCTTACTGGAATTATAACGCAATCTAATTACGTTAAATGAAATCAATTGTCTTTCTATTTATTTTTCAAGTCTGCAAACGATTTAAACGTTCAAATAGCAACAAGGGACAGTCAATGCTAGAAGCCATTTTTGTTGTTGTTTTTACAACGATTATAATGTTTGCATTTATACAGATTTGTATTATGACTGTAGATGATATGATTGCAAATGAAGCTGCTTTTGTTGCTATGCGTTCAGCAGCAGTTACAAAAAGTAAGTTCCGTGCTAAAGAAGCTCAAGAGAGAGTAAAAAATTATCTTAAAATTTTTTATCCGGGAATTGTTTTTGGAAATAGTGCACTTAACCTCTCAAGATTTGTTCTTTCAGATAAAAAGACCGTTGAAAAATACTTTAATAGAGCAGATAGCTGTGGCGAATCTGAAAATATTGTTGAAAGCAGCGATGGAGATAAATCTGTAACTATATGGAAAGGCAAAAAGAAATTTAAAGATTATTCTAGGAAAAATATAAGCAAAGAAACTGTGAAGATATACTACTTTACTAGAGTTTTGTTTGGCTTATTAATTGCCAAAGATAACTCTTTTAAAAATATGAGACATCAATCCTCAAGAAACAGAATGATACCGTCTCCTGATGAGAAATATTATTACAAAGCATTTCCATGTGCAAAGAATTTTGAAAAATAATAAAGGACAAACGCTGTATTATTTCTTAATACTTACGGTTATACTTATTATAAGTTGGGCTATGATGCTAAATATTGCCCGCCTTATAAAAGATAGAATTAGACTGCAAAATGAAGCTGACTGCATAGCCTTGTCTCTTGCAACTTATAAAGCAAGAGTCTTAAATTTTTTGGGAGGCACAAATTATCTTATAGGAGAAGTGTTGTCTCTTGGCATGAATCCTAGAATAACGCAGCTTGTTTCATATTCAACAGATATGATTGGCGGTTTTCCCGCTACAATGAAACCTTCTTTTGAAAGTCCTCTGTCAGATTTAAAGCACGAAAGTTTCGGGCACAAAAACGACGAAGGTGTAAGAAAAATAAAATATATAATTGATACTATACAAAAAGTCCAAGACTTAGCCATAAAAAGTTATTATGCGTATCATTACAGCATATTATCTAGCAATATATTTAAGGATTACAATGTATTATTACTTCCATCGCGACCAGAAAAGAATTTAGGGTTAAAGCGGAACTCAAAAGGCATAAATTATTATTCTACTATAAATTTGGCTTGTATTTACCTAGACGCTTCAATGCATTTTCATATTTTATCGCGAAATAAGTATAAACAAAGCAAATACTCATGGTTTGTTGAAGGTGAGAAGTTTTACAGGCAAAAAGTAAAAGTTGTTCTCTGCAAAAAAATAGGGAAAAGAAGACCTATATTTTCAAAATTTCTAGGAATACATTATCCTCAAGTAACGGTTTTTTCTGCTGCTTCTCCATACAATGTAAAAGGTTCAATGTTCCCAAAAACTGAAGATACATTTACAGGTGCGACAAAGACGACTATGGTTTTATCTGAAGCTGCGTCTATTGCACAACTTACCTTAATGGAAAGGGCTATAGCTAACGGTTCTTCTTTTGGACCAGTAGCAGTGCCTTTTATAGCGGCAGCAGAAGCTGCAGTTGCCCTTAACTATCTTGAAAGCAAAAGAGCGTCAGCGCAGCTGTTAAGTGGCAAAGATAACCCGATAGATGCGTATTTAAAAGCAAAGTTAGGAGGTTGGGGTGCTCATTTAGTTCCTTATGAGTTTAAAAAAACACATTAAAAGATGTTAAAAAATATAAAATTTATTTAAGTGTCATATGTCTTTTGTCAAAAGGCGTCTAATAAACTTTGGAAATCCCTAAAAGTCTTTGTGAAATCCTAAACATAGTTTTTTTTGTATTTTTGTAAAAAATTCAATATCTTATTGTGAGATAGTGCGCCAGATTGACAAATGAAAACTGTTGTTGTAAAATCAAATTATATAAAGAAGCCGCCCGGCTCACCTTAACCGTGTGTTTGAAATTAGGGAAAAGGTTAAATGTTAACAATATTTTTGTCGTATAGCGATGCATTTACGGGGCGGATATTATATCTGTTCCGATTTTTTATTTAAAAATTGGAAAGGGGCAATGTCCCGACTGCCAAGAGGGGGAGCCGTCGAAAACAGAAGATTTCGTATAAACCAGTTTATTAGAGTTCCAGAAGTAAGGCTTGTTGATTCTGATGGAACTATGGTGGGAATAGTAAAAACATCTGAAGCTTTAGCAAAAGCGCAGGCAAAAGAGTTAGATTTGGTTGAAATTTCTCCTCAAGCAAATCCACCTGTATGTAAAATAATCAACTTCTCTAAGTTTAAATACGATATGGAGAAGAAAGAAAAAGAAGCCAAAAAGAAACAAAAGATTTCTCACTTAAAAGAAATACGAATTAGACCTCGCATATGTGAGCATGATTTAGAAGTTAAGATTAAGCGTGCCCGAGAATTTATAACTGGTGGAGATAAGGTGCAACTTACAGCTATGTTCTCAGGTAGAGAGATGCAACACAAAGATTTGGGCATAAAGATTATGAATAAAATTAAAGAATCTTTAATTGATGTAGCAGAACCAGAAGGAAGAACTTCTTCTATGGGTACCAGAGTATTTATGACTTTGATTCCAAAAAGAAATCTAAAGTAAAAATATAAATAAATGACAGACTGCTTAGCTTAAATAAAAATGTTTTGTTTAAGCGGCGTGTTGATAAACGGGGGAAAAAGATGCCTAAGATAAAGACTCACAGCGGATCAAAAAAACGTTTCAAAGTTACAGGAAAAGGGAAAGTTAAATATAAGAAGCCCGGACAGAGACATTTACTGACTGGCGATTCTGGCAATCAGAACAGAAAATC
>JAISBM010000014.1 GCA_031266185.1 Endomicrobium sp.
CAGGCAAAATGTACAAGATTTTAATGACCTACGATAATACCGAAGGACTTGGCGCATTGCTTTCAAATAAAGAATTCAAAGTAGATATACATAACAAGCCTTCTCAAGAAGAATTGAAAGAACTTATAAAAGACTACAACGGGCTTCTTATCCGTTCAGAAGTAAAAGTTACTTCAGATATTATGGATGTTGCGGGAAAACTGAAATTTATCGGCAGAGCAGGCACGGGTGTTGACAATGTTGATAAAGAAGCGGTGACAAAGAAAGGCATAATAGTCGCTAATGTCCCGGGAGGAAACACCATATCTGCGGCTGAGCATACGATAGGTCTTATGCTTTCTCTTGCCAGACATATTCCTGAAAGTTACAAATCTTTAAAAAATAGAAAATGGGATCGCAAAAATTTTGTAGGAACCGAACTTTTCGGTAAGACTTTAGGTTTGATAGGTCTTGGAAGAATAGGTTCTGAAGTTGCTAAAAGACTTAACGCTTTTGGTATGAAGATTATAGCCTATGATCCATTTGCAAATCAAGAAGCGGCAAAAAACAATAATGTAGAATTAAAAAGTATAGATGAAGTTTTTGCTCAAGCCGACTATATTTCAATTCACTCGCCGCTTAACGATTCTACACGAGGCATGATAAATGCTGATGCCATAAAGAAAATGAAAGACGGCGTTAGAATTGTCAATTGCGCCAGAGGTCCAATAGTTGACGAAAAAGATTTGTCCGACGCAATTAAGTCCGGTAAAGTAGCGGGAGCCGCTATAGACGTATTTGCCAAAGAACCTCCGGAAGACTGGACTATTATAGATACTGATAAAGTGGTTGTAACTCCTCATCTTGCGGCGTCCACCGATGAAGCTCAAGTTAGAATTGCCAAAGAAATAGGCGAAGTTCTTGTAGATTTTTTTACAAAAGGAATCGTAAGAAACGCTGTCAACGCAAAAAAGTAAACCTAAAAATCTAATTTATTATACTGCCCGGCTTTTGCCGGGCAGTTGTGATATTGCCTAATAATACGGATTGCACTTTACCCTTTTGGTTTATCGGATAGATAAAAAGAATGATTTTAATAAAAAAGGGTAGCCTAAGCGATAAACTCGGGTCTCGGGAACAAATTTTAAAAATAGTTTGCAAAGTTAATATATTGCCCCGCGTTCCTTTAAAAATTAGACGATGAGAAATCATATGATAAAAGTTTGTTATATCGTCACTAAACTTGAACTTGGTGGAGCTCAGAAAGTAGCCTTGCATGTTGCGGAAAATATTGACAAAAATATTTTTGACAGTTTTATTATTGCAGGTGAAGGCGGAATATTAGATCATGAAGCCGTAAAAAAAGTGAGATTGCATCATATAAAGGATCTTGTCAGAGAAGTTTCTCCATTAAGAGATTTAAAAGCTCTTTTTAAAATTTATTCCATATTGAAGAAAGAAAAACCAAATATAGTTCACACACATTCGTCAAAGGCTGGGATTACAGGAAGAATAGCCGCTAAGCTGGCAGGGGTAAAAGTTATAGTTCATACGATACACGGGTACGGCTTTAATGAAACGCAAAAATGGTTTGTCAGAAAATTTTACGTTTTTCTTGAGAAATTCTGCGCTTTGCTTTCAGATAAATTAATTGTCGTAACTAAAGAAGATATAAAAAAGGGACGGCATTATAAAATTGCCAAAGAAAATAAATTCATTCTTATACGAGCAGGTATAGATACGGCGCTTTATAAGAATTTTATTCCTAAGCTTAATTTTAAAGAAACATTAGGAATAAATAAAAATTTAAGAGTTATTACTACAATATGCCCTTTTAAACCGCAAAAAAATCTTAAAGATTTTATCAAAACTGCTTCTTTAATAGCCCCAAGACTTAAAGACGTTATATTTTTGATAGTTGGAGATGGCGAACAAAGAAAAGAACTTGAGGTTTTGAGAGATAGTTTGAACTTAAAAAATAGAGTTTTTATGCTTGGCTGGAGAACAGATATTGCGGAAATCCTCAAAGCAAGCGATGTTTTTGTATTGACATCGCTTTGGGAAGGGCTGCCATGTACTATTGTTGAGGCTATGTGCTGCTCTAAACCGGTTGTGGCAAATGCTGTGGATGGAGTAAAAGAAATAGTTGTTGACGGTGAAACCGGTTTTTTAATAGAGCCAAATAATTATGCAAAAACTGCTGAAAAAATTATGTATTTACTAAATGATGAGAGTGCTTTAAAAAATATGAGTGCAAAAGCTTATGCTTCTATAGGTCAAGAATACGATATAACCCACAATCTCAAAGAATACGAAAAATTATACTTAAAACTAAACTAATAACTTTTTAACTTAAACATTGCAATTATTTGCTTGACTATGCACAAATGTACTACCCTGAATTTTTATACACGGCTAATTAACTATGCCACCCAGGCAAAAAGCCTTATCTAACCTTCTCTAATTTCTCATAAAACTTTAACATCTATGTAATTTTCTTTAATTCACACTTTTTTTGCAAATTAAAATTAAATTAACTTATTTCAGTAGTATAATAACTTTTAACTTATATTTACCAGAGATATTAAAAAAGAGGGATTTTGAGAATAAAAAATTTCCAAAATGGGAATCTTTTTGATGGAGTTAGTTCTTTTTAGATTTTTTTGTTTAAAAGGACATTTATGTCTAAAAATAAACTAAGCATTTTTAAAGTTTTTGTATATATCTTAGTGACAATAAATTTTATATTGGGATTGTTATTGTTCTACGTTTGTCATTACATGATAGATGAGAATTATCAAAAAATGTGTCTCCAACATAAACACTTAGAGGAAGAACTTCTGCAGCAAATTGAAAACTTAAGAGGGCAAACTTATAGTGAAGTCACGGTAGTTAAAGAACAATTAAAAGATGTGAAAGAATACATAAAAGAAGATTCTGAAAGCAAAGTTGAATTTATCACGAACATCATAGCTCATCTTTCCAAAATTGACTCTGAGTATAAAAATACATCCAAAACCAGAGGAAGAATTTTGAGTACTGAAAAAAGACTTAAAAGACTTGAAGAAATATTAAAAAAAAAGAAAGAAAAGCCTAAAACATCCATTTATACTGTAAGGAGCATTTCTTAAATAATGAAAAGAGTTTATATACATATTTTTTTATTTCTCTTAATTTCGTCGCCTTCCTTAGGGTTAGGCGTATCTTATAGAGATTTTTTTGTGAATAACACGATTAAACAACTAATGTCTACGACGAAACCAAAAAATATTGAACCTGTAAAGAGCCTTCGCAAAGTATATATGCAAAAAAAGATTAATTATGATCAGGAATTACCAGGCAGCGTAAACGAGGTAACCCCTGAGCTACTAAGAGCTGACAAGGACGATGCATATTACGAGTATAAATCTGCTTTAGATAAGTATTACGAGCTAAAAGAACATTTGTTAGGATTAACGTCATTGTCTGACATGAAATTTTTAGCCAATGTTATAAGAAGCGGAGTGACCAACATCAACAGAGATTATGTATATTGTAAGCTAGATAAATATTTCTCAGAGAAAAGTCTTTCTAAAACTATAAATAATAACTATATGGATATAGAATATACTCAAATAGATGATTGTGTGTTGTGTAGCAGAGATGTTTGGGTAAATACTTTTTATAGACATACGGATATATATGGCGACAACAATGACACAGTCAACGACAAAAAAAGAGGCGTAATCTTAGGATATGATCATTCATTATACACGAGATTATATATAAAAGCAGACGAGCAGAATGTAATAGACGAAAAAGATGATTCCGCAAAAATTAAAAGCATGTCTTTGGGGATGTATGGGAACTTACTGGTAAGATCTAACATTAAATGGCTAGTTGAGATAGGCTTTGGCAAGTATGAAACAAGAAGAAACTTATCTCCGGAACAAAATATTCTAGGTGAAAAGGCGTCAGGTATTGCTAAAGCGAACTTTACATGTACGACAATCAACGCCGATATAGAAATTTCCAAAAATACTCCATTAAAATCTCTTATCTTAAAGCCTTTCGCAGGACTTAGTATGAGTAGTAATTTTTATCCTTCATTCAAAGAAGATTCTACAACTTCCTTAATTATGAATGTTTATGGCGGAGTATATTGGCGCTCACTGGCAAGGGTAGGCGTTGGTGTGCAGAAAGATTATAAAAAGTGGAGCATAAGTTCTAAAATTTTCTCAGAAATAGTCTTGACATCTTTATCGCCAGAGATAACTTATACGTACGATTTCTCAACAATCTTTAAATCTAAAGGCACATCTGAAGAGTTTTTAAAACCAGGAGTTTCATTATATTTAGATTATAAAGTGTGCGAGTCGTTTTCTGTATCTGGAAATATTGAAGTACGCAGGGGAGGTGATTTTTGTTTAAATGGCGGCGTAGTCTATTCTTTTGGCAAAATTGTAGGTGCTAAAGAAAAGAAGGAGTATACTAAAAGAATTTTTGTAGTTACAAAGGAGAATTAAAATGAAAAGAAGTTTTTATTTAGGTGCTTTAGTTTTATGTTTATTTGGAAATGTAGCTTGTGCTGACTACTTGAGTGAACTTTTATCTAAAAATGAAACATATAAAGCCGCGATTGGTACCGAATCAGTAAAGGTATTAAATATTTTTAGGACCACTGGTGGTCATAATGATCATTACTTTTGTGGTGAGATAAATAACAAGCAAGCAATTTTTGATTCAACTGACTGGGCTAAAGGTTCAACCAAAGATAGAGATGATGCATTAGTAGAGATTGATTCGCTAAAAAATCAGAAGCATGAAGCGAAAGTGTTAATTAAGTCCTATACAGCTCACAGACGTGCATTGTTAAGAGCTTTTAGATACAACTTGCCAAATCTAAATACACTTGTAGAAAATTACGTTGAAAAGTTCTTTAGTTTACCCCTTTAAGACTTTTCCGAAAATCTCTAAAATAATATGCCTAGTTAATATGTAATCCAAAGAAGAATTTTTTTAAAATAACCTCTCACACGGCAATCTTAATTTTCTTATTCAAACCTTGCAATGAGTGATTGTTGGTAAAGGAACTTAAAGTGAATTGTTAAATTTAGAGCTTTTTTAGTGTTATGAAGTTGTAGGTAAAAGGACTAGTTCGTCACTATTATGTTTTATAGTACCTTACATAATATGTTTTTTCTCGTGGGAACCTAAAGATACTAGGTCTTTTATATCTATAACTTTCACACATATTTTACAAAATATAATATAAATTTGGCAAAATAAAATTATAATTAAAGCATAAACATCTATAAACTTAGCTAAATGTTAAAAAACAAAAAAAATTACTAGAAAAGGAAAGGAAAAAATAAAATTAAAAGTATTAGTAGTAGTAATTTGTGCATGTATTTTTGCGAATGTTGCTAGTGTACTTGCAGCGGATGAGGATGCTGGTGCTGGTGCAAAAAAACTATCAATTATATATACAAGGGTATAATTGATTTAGCAGCGCTAGAAGAAGCCTTATCATCAGCAACTTCAACATTTGACAAAGAAAAAATTATATTTAATGTAAGGCAAGGCGAAGAGCCTGCAGCATATCAAACTGCTCAGAACGCTTTCAGTACAGCATCAGTTGCTTACGAGCAAGGAAAGGAATTGTTTAATTCTTTTTTAAATGTTTTATCAAGACTAAGCTTTGCTAAAGCACAAGGAAGAAAAAGAGTTGTATCAGGACTTAAGACTGTTCTAGAAAGAGACTATCTTATTCCAGTTACTTCTGGTGCTTCGCATATAACGATAGAGTTCTAGATAGTATAAATTTATAAAATTTTTAACCAGTAAATTATTAAGTTTTTATTTTTGTTTCTTTTTAATTTACTGGTTATTAAATTATGAAGGAGAAAAAATGAAATTAAAAATTCTAGCAGTAGTAATTTTATGTATTTGCTTTTTCAATATTGTAGAAGCAAAGTATTATAAACTTAAACCAGAATTAGATATAGAGAATTTGGAATTAGATATGTATCTTAAAGAAAATGATTATAGAATGAAATTGTCTAAAGGTATGGAATTTGCTGTTAATGCTTTTGCTGCTTATCAAGCTGCTATTGGTACCTATTCAAAAGCTCTTAATGATATTGAAAAGTTTAAAAATTTGTATTCAAAAGTTAGAAGAACTTTAAAATCAGGCGCACCAAATAGCGAATTATTAGTGAAGAAGTTAGTAAAAAAATATCTTGTTGAAACTTCTGATAGTGGAGATGGATCTATACATTTTTAAAAATGAAAAAAATAATAAATTTTTTATTTATATTTATATATATTTTTTTTCTGAACACACAGGTTGTGTTTGGGGAGCTTTATCTTACTCCATCTGAACTTGAGCATGCTATAGAAATAATTATACAAAGGCATATGAAGAAGTCTTTAAAATATATACCAGAACAGCTTTCTACGCATATAGGAAGATATTTTGACAGAATGGAATTTAGGCTTAGATGTAGAGATGGAATAATATCTAACTATTTTACAAAAGGTAGAGGGGCTGTATTATCAGACTTCGTATTAGACTCGAGTGAATCTTTATATATCTGTGTCCCGAGGGATGGGATAATCTTTAAAAATAATACTTCTTTTAATGCGGGAGGAGTAGTTTATTTAGGTGGTAATAGCACTCTAGAGTTCATGAATGCTTCATTTTTTGATAATAAGGCGCTAAATGAACCGGGTGGAGTAATTTATTTAGATATTGGTTCAAATGTAATATTTAATGTGAACGCTTGTTCAGAAAC
>JAISBM010000027.1 GCA_031266185.1 Endomicrobium sp.
TTGGTTGTTGGTTGTTGGTTGTTGGTTGTTGGTTGTTGGTTGTTGGTTGTTGGTTGTTGGTTGTTGGTTGTTGGTTGTTGGTTGTTGGTTGTTGGTTGTTGGTTGTTGGTTGTTGGTTCTTATCTGGCTTGGCGACTTCTTATCCTTGTACATTTTCTTCCCCCACTCTTCTCCCCCTTTTATTTTTCCTTTTTATACATCATTGTTATTTTATCTTCCTTGCTATATTACCAATTTTATCACACTTCCTTGAAACAACAATCTTTTATAAAAATTTATACACCTTTTGAACTTTTACTCCCTCTTGCCACACTAACACTTAGTTTACTATACACTAAAACCTTATCTACCTTACTACACCTCTACATATATATAAACTCTATCTTATTTGAGATATGTTGTCAATTTAGGTCTATAATTTGTTCCTGTAATTCCAACTCTACTTTTTCTTAACCCAAAATAAACATCAAGTCCGTTAACAATCAACCCATGAATTTCTTCTATTTCGGAGATGGATAGTTTTTTGAAGTATTTAGGATCTGTATAAACAAAATCAAACGCTTTTTTATGATTTAAAATCATAATAGCTTCTTCTGTTTTTTTCCTTTGGCTTGCACATTTTATTTAAGTAAACGTTCAAGGTCTAATAAAGAATAGGTGTTGCCTTCTATTTGAGATGGTTCCCATGAGAGCTCAATAGTTAAGCGTTCCATTTCTTTTTTTAACAAAGCTGTGGTTAGCGCTTTTTTGTTTTTTATATAGTTTAAAATTAGGTTTTGACGTTTTTCGTTCATAAATAGTGCCTCCTATCGCATCATTTTTACATAGCACTTGTCTCATATATGAGATATTTTTTGATTTTATTAGATTAGTAATAAATATGTTTTCTTAAACTTATAGAACATAAAATTCCTATTGCACATAAAGAAGAAAGTATTGAAGATCCTCCGTAAGAAAGTAAAGGTAATGGCATTCCAGTTACAGGCATCATACCCATAACCATTCCTATGTTTATAACAACATAAAAAGTAAACATTGTGGCAATCCCAATGGCAACTAAAGATCCGTATCTGTCGCGAGCCTTTTTTGCTATAACTAAAGCGCGCCAAATGAAAAGAAAATAAAGCATGAGTGTGGCTTGAGACATTAACCAACCACCTTCCTCACCTATAACAGAAAACATAAAGTCTGTATGTTGTTCAGGCAGAAATCCTAGCTGAGTTTGCGTGCCTTTTTTAAAGCCTTTACCTAAAATTTCTCCTGATCCTATAGCTATTTTAGATTGTATTATATTGTACCCTGCTCCTTTAGGGTCTATATTAGGGTTTAAAAAAACTACTAACCTTTTTCTTTGATAATCTTTTAAAGATTTTTCTACAGGGACAGATGATACAGCACCTAACAATACAGATAAACACAAAATAACAGGATATATAACTGGAATCTCGATTTTTAATTTCCATAAAAAGCGCCAAATGCCCATAATAAAGACTAAACTTGAAAATATTATATATATGATATTTTTATCGTTTTTTAAAAATGTAGCCACTTTAAACAAAAACGTTTCATCTTGTACGAATTTAAGCTGTAAGTCTATAAATGTTTCCAAAAGAGGAATCCCTACAGCTAGCCCGCCAAAAACGATCATGCAAAAAAGGTAAAAAGGCTTTACACCTGCTACAAAAAGCAAAACCAAAGTAACAGGGAAATATGAGAGTGTGGAAGAAAAGTCCGGTTGCATCATTATAAGAATTAAATGACTCATAAGTATTGCAAACACACGAACTAAAAAAGAAACAGATTTTGACATTTTTGCTTTAGCGTCTAAAAATGCAGCTATTATCAAAACAAACATTATTTTGGCAATCTCTACAGGTTGAAAAGAAACAAAACCAAAATCAAACCAACCTTTTGTGCCTCTTTTAAAAGAGCCGAACACGAGCACAGATATTAGAAGTATTAAAGATAAAACGTAAACAGTTTTATTAAAATGTTTATAGTATTGATAATTAAAACCTGCTAAAAATAAAAGGCATGCTAGACCAACACCGCTGGCGACAAGTTGTACAAAAATATATCTAAAAGATAAACCATAAGCAAAACTTGCAGAGTATATAGCGCAAAAACTTATCAAGAGAAATACAGAGACTGCAAAAATAAGCCAAGTGTCTATGCCAGAGACAAAACGTTGTAAAAAACTTTTTTTTTGAATCATTTTTAATTTTGTTTCCTGTTTGTTTTTGTTAATTTAATTCAATTAAATTTTATTATTAAAGATAGCTTAGCATTTTATCTATGTTCCTAAATCAATATCTGCGAAATAGTTTGTTTGGTCTAGTTTAGACTCTTACCTACGTTACTAGAGCAATCGCAATAAACATTTAATCAAATTAGCAAACTTGCAAAATGGTAAGACAACAAAGACTTAAATGTGTTTTGCTTCAAACAGTGCTAATTTGAAATATTAAATGTTTGTTGCTCATAAGCTGCTCTTTGAGGTAACTCCGATAAGATTCTAAACTAGATCAATCCAGCACCTGCACATACGCTGCACAAACACTCAAAATTCCCACCACCTCACTACTGACTATAATAGTTTGGTTGGTGTAGTTTTGAACCTTATCTACGTTACTAGAGCAATCGCAAGTAAACATTTAATCAAATTAGCAAACTTGCAAAATGGTAAGACAACAAAGACTTAAATGTGTTTTGCTTCAAACAGTGCTAATTTGAAATATTAAATGTTTATTGCTCATAAGATGCTCTCCAATAAAACACTAAACTATCCTTACAGAGAATGTTCTTTTTACATTTTGTTAATCCAAAGCTGGAGGCGCGCTAACTCCAAAATAAGTTTCATATATTTTTTTTGCTATTGGCACAGCGCTTAAACCACCGCCACCACCATTTTCAACAATGACTGCCATTGCAATTTCTGGAGCCTGTGAAGGAGCATACGAAATAAACCAAGAGTGATCTTTTTGGTGCGGGATTTGTGCGGTGCCTGTTTTGCCTGATATTTTTATGCCAGGTATTTTGCATCTTCTTGCTGTACCATTTTCAACAACTTCTAAAAGAGACTTGTGCAAAAATTCCCAAGTTTTGTTGGAAAGTTCTATTTTGTTTTTGTTTAGTGTTTCTTTATATTTATAAACTTCGTTGCCGTTTAAGTCTAAAATTTTATCAACTACATAAGGTTTGTGGGCAACACCTTTGTTTGCAATGACGGACATAATGTTGGCCATTTGTAGAGGGGTCACACAAACTGCACCTTGTCCTATTGCAAAAACTAATGTGTCTCCTTGTAGCCAAGGTATTTTAAATTTTGTTTTTTTCCATTCTGGTGTTGGAATAAAACCTTGCTTTTCGTTTGGCAAGTCTATTAGAGTTTTTTGTCCGAACAGAAATTTTCTAGTATATACCTCTAAGTTCTTTATGCCCAATCTTAAACTTAAGTTATAAAAATAAACATTACATGAAATTGCCATAGCTGAAATTAAGTTTAATCTACCGTGAGCAGTTTTGTGATAACAGATGTATATTCTATCACCCAACTCAAATTTACCTTTGCATTCTATAGTTTCATACGGGTTAATATCAAGCAAGTCCATAACTGCAGCAAAAGTAACAACCTTGAATGTAGATCCTGGAGGGTATAAAGCTTGCAACGCTCTGTTAAAGAGTGGAAGTTTTTTATCTTTTAAATACTTGCTAATTTTTTTATTTAAGATTTTGTTTGAGTCAAACCCAGGACATGACACTAAAGCTTTTACTGCCCCGGTTTTTACGTCTAAAACAACTGCCGCACCTCTACCTGTATCGCTATGTTTTAAAGCATTGTATGTACAGTGTTGAAGTTTTAAATCTATAGTAGAGTATACATTATTTCCAGACTCAGGCGGGATATAGTTTGACGTTCTTACTTTGTATCCTTTAGCGTTCACTTCTATTTGCCAACCACCTTCTTCACCTTGTAGATACTCATCGTAGAATTGTTCTATACCTCCTCTCCCAATATAGTCTCCTAGCTTGTAGCCCATTTCAGATAAAGATTCCATCTCATTTGATTGTATCTGACCAACATAACCTACTACGTGGCTAGTTTGTTTAGAAAAATGGTATAAACGTTTAGGTTCATTTGTTATATAAACTCCTTTTAGTTTAAATTTTTTTTCTTGAATTTTAAATATGTCGTTAAGAGTTAGATTTTCTGCAAGAACTATAACTTTTCTACCATACTTAGAAAAAACGCTACTGGAGGGTTTAATTTCTTTTTTTAAAATTGCGCTTATCTCTGACAAAATTTGGTCTGAAGGTTTTTGGTGGTCTAGATAAGGATAGTACAATAAAACGTATGAGTTTTTGCTTTCTGCAAGCACCTGATTGTCTAAAGAATATATAATGCCTCTTTTAGCACATTCTTTAGTATTGTGAATCCTTTGTTGTTCTGAAATATTTTTATACCTGCTCCCATTTATAACTTGCAAATAAAAAAGACGAAAAGATAAACATGCAAATAAAAATATAAAAAACACAAGGATTGCCTTGTGTTTAACAAGAAAAGTTTCGTAGGCAAATTTGTCTTTTTTTTGCCAAACCATCTACACTCCTTTTAAAACACGACGTAGAACATAAAAAACAAAAGGGGTTATAGCCACTGTAGCTAAAATTTTTGAGATGCCTTTAAGCACGCTAATATTTGAACTGCACAACACGTTGTTTTGCATTATAATACAGCTAACTAAATAAATTCCTAGGTTGTAAACTAAACTTGTAACAAGCACAATAGCACACTGAAAGAAAATATTGTCAGCGTCAAACTTTTTATCTAATTTCCCAGAAAAATAGCCTAACATTGTAAACAGCATTGCCCTTGTTGTAAAAATGTCTGTAGAAAAAACGTCCCAAGTAAAGCCAAACAAAAAGCCTATAATTTGTGCGTCAAAAGAGCCTTTCATAAGGCCTATACAAACAATTAACACTAAAATAAAGTTTGGTGAAATTCCAAAAACATTTAGGTATTGATTAAGGGAAAATTGCAGCAAACAAAAAACTATATAAATAAAAAAATAAAGTGCTGGTTTTTTCATTGTTTTTGTTCCATAGGTACTAAAATAATCGCTATATTTGAAGAGCCCATATCAAAATAAACTTCCGCAGTGGCAGTTTGAAAATCCACATATGGTTCTTGCACAATATTTTTAATAACACCTACAGGAATCCCTTCATTAAAGAAAGAACTTAAGCTGCTAACTACAAGCTCGTCACCGGGTTTAACATCCACGCTTAGTGGTATATAAGTCACTCTAACTAAATTCGAGTTAAAACCTTCGACCAAACAATTTACACCTTTGTTTTTAATTTCTGCTGGCAAAACAGATTCCGAGTTGGTTATTAGAGAAACTTTGGATGATTTTTTATAAGTTTCAACTATAGTGCCTATTGCACACAAACTATTTTTTGTTTTACTAAAAACAACAGCAGGCAGTCCATTATAAAGACCGTCTTCTAAGCCCTTGTCTATTATAAAACTCTGATACCACAAACTAGATTCTCTAACTGTAATTTTAGTGTAGATAGATTCAGTGTTGTTAATTTTGCCTAACTTGAGAAGTTTTAACAAGTCCTCGTACTCACGGGTTATTGACTTGTAATTACGAAGTTGGTCTGTTAATTCTTGATTTTTTTGTTTATAAGATATATTTTCTTGATGCAGATAGATTAAAGATTTAATATTATCAGCAAAGTTGCCAGAAAATTTAAAAATGTCGCTCGCTACACTTGGGCTGAGATAGGCCATATAATAAACAAAATGTTTTATACACTTCACAGTAGAAAAAAACTTGCCAAACATAAACAAAAAACATATCAGTAATAAAATTACAAAAACAATATTTTCATATTTTGATTTTTGATATAAATTCATTTCATCTTAAAAAACCCAAAAAATTGCTTTATATATTTTTCTTCTTAGATTTTTATGTTGTCAAGCTCTTCTAAATATGCGCCTGTTCCTCTTACCACACAAGTAAGAGGATCGTCTGCACGATTTACAGGAAGTTGTGTCTCTTGAGATAATAGTTCAGGAAATCCTTTTACCAAAGAACCCCCACCACTTAATATTATACCTCTGTCTACAAGGTCTGCAGAAAGTTCCGCAGGTGTTTCCTCTAAAACATTTTTTACTATCTCTACTATTTTTCTTATAGGATCTTCTAACGCTATTCTAACTTCTTCTGAAGACATTATTACAGTTTTAGGAAGGCCTGTAAGCAAATCTCTACCTTTTACATCCATGGACAACTCTTGCTCTAAAGGAAAAACTGAACCTATTTGCATTTTTACTGATTCAGCAGTATTTTCCCCAATTGTAAGGTTATATTTGCGTCTAAAATATTGAATGATTGCTTCGTCCATCTTGTCACCAGCAACTTCTAAAGATTTTGCTACTACCATACCACCTAAAGAAACGACGGCAACTTCTGTTGTACCACCACCAATATCTACTATCATACTACCTTCAGGGTCTTGGATAGGAATTCCAGCTCCAATTGCTGCAGCCATAGGTTCGTCTATAAGATACACTTCTCTTGCGCCGGCTTGCTCTGCAGATTCTCTTACTGCTCTTCGTTCAACTTCTGTTATCCCGGAAGGTACACCTATAACTACTCTTGGATGAAGTAACGCTCTTTTGTTGTGCACTTTCTTTATAAAATATCTAATCATTTTTTCTGTAGCTTCAAAATCTGCTATAACGCCATTCCTAAGAGGCCTTACAGCAATAATATTTGCAGGAGTTTTGCCTAACATTTTTTTTGCATCAATGCCAATAGCTAAAACCCGTTTTGTTTCTTTGTCCATAGCAACTACTGAAGGCTCTCTTAAAACAATATTTTTGCCTTTAATGTATACTAAAACCGAAGCTGTACCAAGGTCAATACCCATATTGTATGAAAACAAACTAAAAATATAATTAAACATTTACAATTTTTCTCCGTATTTAAAATTAGTAAATAAAAAGTTAGAATGCACAATTAAACTAACACAACATAAAACTTTATAAGATTATTTTGCCTTAACTATCTTATCAACACTCTAAGCTCTTTAATATTTAAATAAATATAAATTTAACAGTTTGACTATAACAAAAACTTGTTAAACAACTAATTTCACTATAGCTATTTCTGCGCTATCACCACGCCTTGTTCCAACTTTTAAAATTTGTGTGTATCCGCCATGCCTTTCTTTGTACCTTGGAACCAAAACATCAAAAACTTTTTTTCCAACATCTTTGCTATGTATTTCACTATTTATTGCTCTTATGGCACTTAAATCTGCTTTTTTTGCTTTTGTTACAAGTTTTTCAGCGTAACTTACAAGCTCTTTCGCTTTTGGAAGCGTAGTAGTTATTTTCTCATGAAGAAACAATTGAGCAGTTAAATTGCGAAGTAATGCTTTTTTATGCGAGCTTGTTACCCCAAGCTTACTGCCATTATAAGTTTTTATCATTTTTTTGCTCCGTTCTTAATTTCCATTCCAAGTGTTAAGTTTAAGTCTTCAAGCTTGCCTTTTATCTCTTCAAACGAACGTACTCCAAAGTTGTTAAGCTTTAATATATCTTCTTCTCTCATCTTTACAAGATCGCCAATAGTTTTTATTCTAGCATTTTTTAAACTGTTTGAAGATCTTGTCGAAAGACCCATACTGCTTACAGGTTGCCCAAAAACACCTTCTTCGTCTGCATTTTGTTCAGTAGAAGAATTGTCTACAACAATTTCTTCATCTTCTACTGGTTCACCAGTAAACGTTACCAAACTATTTCTAAATATTTTTGCAGACTTTATTAAAGCATCTTTAGGGGAAATAGACCCATCTGTCCAAATTTCTATAACAAGCCTATCGTAATTTAAAGTTTGTTCTACACGAGTGTTTTCGACTTCATAATTGACTTTCGTTACAGGTGAAAACAAAGAATCCAAAAGAATTGTGCCTACAGAATCTTTAGAAGATTTTAACTCTTCAGCAAGTACGTACCCTTTCCCCATATTTACTTCCATTTCCATTTCAAGGACTGTGCCATTATCTATATGTGCAATTTCTTGTTCTGGGTTCATTATTTCAACATTAGGGTTCATTTCAATACCTTTTGCAGTTACTTTCCCTGGATTTTTTGCTTTAAGATAAAGTCTTTCAGGCCCATCTGAATTAAGTTTAACTCTAACTTTTTTTAAATTTAAAACTATTTGAGCAACGTCTTCCTTAACACCTTTAATAATGGCAAACTCGTGCAAAGCACCTGTAACTTTTACAGAAGTTATAGCAGCACCATTTAAGCTAGAAAGAAGCACTCTTCTTAGCGAATTTCCAATTGTATGACCATAACCACGTTCAAAAGGACCTGCTGTAAAGCGGCCATAGAACGGGGTGGAAGTTTTTTCATCTAAAACAAGTCTACGTAATTTTTCTAAATCCGGGGCTTTCATTATTTTATAACCTCACTAAAACAACTTTTAGTTGTTAGTTTATTTTGAATAGTATTCAACAATAAGCTGACTGTTGATAGGGTGGGACGCTTCTCCTGCAAGCGGCTCACTTACAACTGTTCCTGCTATTTTGTTTTTGTCAAAATTTAGCCAAGCAGGAATATTTGATGCTGTTTTTTCAAGCAAGTTCTTTATAACAGCATTGGTTTTATATTTTTCAGGTACTGTTATAACATCGCCAACTTTAACTTGATACCGAGGCACGTCTATCTTTTTGTCGTTTACTAAAACATTGCCATGGTTGACAACTTGTCTTGCCATTTTCTTAGAAGATGCAAACCCTAACCTAAAAGCTACATTGTCTAACCTCATTTCTAAAAGTTTAAGAAGATTGTCGCCTGTAGAACCTTTCATTTTTTCTGCAACTTCATAATAATGAACAAACTGTTCTTCTGTTAAATCGTAAACCCTTCTGGCTTTTTGTTTTTCGCGCAAATGTTTGGCGTAGTCAGACATTTTACCTTTGATAGCTCCGTGCTGACCAGGACCATTCTTTCCTCTTTTTCTGTCAAGAGTACAATTAGAAGAACATCTTTCCCCTTTTAGGAAAAGCTTTTCTCTTTCACGACGACACAATTTACACACTGACCCTAAATAACGTGACATCTATTAAAACCCTCCAAGGTTTATTTACAAAATCTTTTTATATAAACATATTTAACAGCAGCCGTTGTGCCAAATATTGTTTTAATTACACTCTTCTTTGTTTAGGTGGACGACAACCGTCGTGAGGAACCGGAGTAACGTCCTTTATAGCTGTTATGCCAAGACCTGTACTTTGCAAGCCTCTTATGGCAGTTTCTCTCCCCGGTCCTGGACCGTTAATAAAAACTGCTACTTGTTTTACGCCCATATCTAAAGCTTTTTTACCCACAGAAGAAGCTGCAAGTTGTGCCGCAAAAGGAGTACCCTTTTTTGTCCCTTTAAAACCAGAAGCACCTGCCGAAGACCAAGCTAGAGTGTTTCCTCTTTCGTCTGTTATATTAACAATAGTGTTGTTAAATGTTGACACTATATATGCTCTTGCCGCTGAGCCGGTAAATTTCTTTTTCTTAGAGCTACCAGTCTTTTTTTCTTCTACCATGCTTCCTCCGTATTTTATTTACGTTTATAATCTTTATTTTGTTTTATTAAAAAACTAACCTTTCTTTTGGGCTTGAGCTTTTCCTGCACCTACAGTTTTTCTCTTACCACGTCTTGTACGTGCGTTTGTTTTAGTTCTTTGCCCTCTTACAGGAAGGTTTCTTCTGTGCCTAGACCCTCTATAACTAGCTATTTCTATGAGTCTTTTTATGTTTGCTTGAACTTCTCTTCTAAGATCGCCTTCTACTTTTAAGTTTTTAGTTATAAGATTATTAATTCTATTAACTTCTTCTTCTGTCAAGTCTTTAACTCTTTTAGCAGGATCTAAAGAAAGTTCTGCGATAACTTCGTTTGACATTGCAGGTCCGATACCATAAATATATCTTAATGCTATATCAAGCCTTTTATTTTTTGGTAACTCTACTCCAGCTACACGAGCCATTTATTATCCTCCGGATTTTGTGTCTCTATTTTTATATATTCAAAAAAAGAAGTTATGTTTTTCCAACAGATAAAATTAATAAAATATTTATCCTTGTCTTTGCTTATGTCTAGGATCTTGGCATACTACTCGTACTACACCTTTACGTTTTACTACTTTGCATTTTTGACAAATAGGTTTCACTGATGCCCTAACTTTCATTTTGATACTCCGTATATTTCTATATATTTTAATTTAACAAAGCCTGTATATTATACCACAAAAATAACAACTTTTAAATCTTGTTTTTGAACAAAACCAAACAAGATTCTAAACTGAAAAAAAATAAAACAATATACTATTTTTCTCTATATACTATTCTCCCTCTTGACAAATCGTAAGGAGAAAGTTCCACTTTAATTTTGTCTCCGGGAAGGATTTTTATGTAATGCATTCTCATTTTGCCACAAATATGCGCCAAAATAATGGACCCTCCCTCTAAAAGTTCCACTCTAAAAACTGCGTTCGGCAAGGCTTTCAGTATTTTACCTTCAACAACAATTTTTTCTTCTTTAGCCATTTTATACCTTTGTTAAAATTTCATAACCATGTTCTCTTATAGCAACTGTGTGCTCAAAATGAGCGCTTAAACTGCCGTCTTTTGTAACAACAGTCCAACCGTCGTCTAACATAACAACTTCATGACTTCCTACATTTACCATGGGTTCTATTGCTAAAACCATTCCACATAGAAGCTTTATACCTGTATTTGCTTTTCCGTAATTTGGTATTTGTGGATCTTCGTGTAAAGATCTGCCAATACCATGCCCAACAAAATCTCTCACAACAGAGAAATCTTCATTTTCTACTGTTTCTTGCACAGCACAAGAAATGTCACCAAGGCGATTGTTTGGCAATGCTTGTGCAATGCCTTTTTCTAAAGACATTTCTGTAACTTTAAGAAGCTTAGATGCGGTGTCGGAAATATTACCGACTACGTAGGTTTTTGCTGCATCACTGTAATAACCTTCATAAAGAACACCTATATCCACAGAAACAATGTCACCATCTTTAAGCACACGAGAAACATTCGGAATCCCATGCACAACTTCGTTGTTTATAGACACACACGCTGAAGCTGGAAAAGGATAACTTATACCTTTTTCTCCTAAAAAAGCTGGCACCATTTTTGATGATCTTATATACTTTTCTACAAATATGTCTATATCTTTAGTCGTTATGTTAGGTTTTATTATTTCAGAAAGTTTATCTAAAATTTCACCTACAATTTTACCGGCAATTCTCATTTTTTCAATTTCTCTTGCCGTTTTCAACTCAATATTGAGGTTTTTAAAAAACACTTGGAACTCCACAAAACAAGCTAAACTATACTCAAATTTTAATATAAAGTATCTTTAAGAACTTTTATTTAATGTTTTCTCTTATTTTATTAAAAACTTCAAACTCTGATTTTAAGCCGTCTATTTTAACAAGAGCACCCTTTTTTCTATAATATTCAATTAACGGTTTTGTTTGGGTTTCATAAATATTAAGCCTATTTTTTACAACTTCTTCTTTATCGTCATCTCTTTGAATAAGCTCTTTTTTGCAAAAGTCACACTTATTGTCCTCTTTTGGAGGAATGAAAAAGACGTTGTAACTTCCTCCACAAGAACAAACTCTTCTGCCTGATGTTCTTTTAAGTACTTCCTTATACTCTAAATCTATAAAAAATACTGCGTCTATCTTAATGTTTTCTGCCTTAAGTATTACGTCTAAAGCTTGTGCTTGCACTAGTGTTCTTGGGAAACCATCTAAAAGAAACCCTTTTCTTGCGTCCTCTTGCAAAAGACGATTCTTGACCATATTTACAACTATTTCATCTGAGATAAGCTGACCAGAAGCAACAAGTTTACTTATAGCTTCGTCTGACTTTGTGGCTTCTCTAAACATATGTCCTGTAGATAAATGAACTATGCCAAACTTATCTACAATTTTTTTTGCTTGTGTACCTTTACCTGCACCCGGAGGACCTAAAAGTATATAATTCATTTTAACCTTTATTTTTTAATTATCACGCCAACTGCAGAACTAAAGTTTTACAGGCGCAGTATTTTGAGTTTAGACGACTGCTTTAACGAAGTGTACTCTTTAAAGGTACATGAGTTAAAGCATAAGGAAGTATAAACTCAAAAGACAAACCTGATTATCTTATGTTGAACCAACGGCCCTTTATCCGTCCCTCTTTCATAAACCCATCATAATGTCTCATGATTAGATGGGACTCTATCTGTCCAACAGTGTCAAGAGCAACACCTACGACAATAAGCAAAGATGTTCCTCCAAAGAAAAATGGCGCACTCATTGCAGAACGCAAGTAGTCAGGAAGAACTGCAATGCCGGCAACAAACAATGCGCCGCCAAGAGTAATTCGTTCTAAAACTTTTTGTATATAAGTGGCTGTTGGTTCTCCTGGTCTTACACCTGGCACAAATCCACCTGACTTTTTCATATTTTCTGCCAAATCTTTAGGGTTAAAAGATATAGAATTATAAAAATAACAGAAAAATATAACCAAAAATGCATAAATTCCACTATACATTACCGAACCGCCATTAAACCATTCCATAATTTTTTTAGCTATAGGGTAGCCTAAAAATGTCCATTCTGGCGCAAATTGAGCTATAGTAAGTGGAGCAGACAATATAGACATTGAAAATATAACAGCTATAACGCCCGACTGATCAACTTTTATAGGCAAAAAGGAAGTTTGTCCACCGTACGTTTTTCTTCCAACCATCTTTTTTGCATAATGAACAGGAATTCTTCTCTGAGCTGTCTCTACCCATACCACAGCAATTAATACAGCAGCTATTATAGCTGTTAAAGTTAAAACAAAAAGTATTGAAAGCTCTTCCATTTGCACAAGTTTTATAATGTTCATAACCGCATGAGGCAGGCTTTCTACAATACCAGAAAATATTATAATAGAAATCCCGTTACCTATACCTCTTTCTGTAACTTGCTCACCAAGCCACATGATTAACACTGTACCTGTAACAAGTGTGGTACTTGTTAAAGCAATCCAAGACCATGAAGGATCAACAACTATAGGAAGCCCCGAAGGGGTAGGCAATTTTGTTATCGCCATAGTTAAGCCAAAAGACTGTATGGACCCCAATATAAGTGTCCCGTATCTTGTAATCTGTGTAAGCTTTTTTCTTCCCTGTTCGCCTTCTTTGGCAAGTCTGTCTAAATAAGGTATTATATGAGCACCTTGTAGCAAGCTCATTATAATAGAAGCGTTAATGTATGGCATAATACCCATAGAAAAAACTGACATTCTATTTAAAGCGCCACCAGAAAACATGTCTAAAAATCCAAGTAACCCATTACTTTGTGCAGCAAATAAAGATTTTACTGCTTCACTATTTATGCCAGGAATAGGCACAGTTGCGCCAATTCTGTATGCAACAATTATAAGCAATGTAAAAATTACTCTTTTCCTAAGTTCTGGCACTCTAAAAATATCAGAAAAACTCTTCAACATATTTTTCCCCTGTTGTTGGATTTTATCGGGGTTTTAAATTAAAATCAAACAAATAACAGGTGTTCGTTTATATTATTACTCTCGAACGCCTTTATAATCAACTAAAAACAACAACTAAAATTTAACGATCGCTAACTTTTTTAACAGCTAAAACGTTTAATTTATAATTTCTGCTTTGCCGCCTGCAGATTTAATTTTTTCTATTGCAGATTTAGAAAAAGCTGTAACTTTAATTGTTAAAGGTTTTTTAAGTTCCCCTACACCTAAAATTTTTATCAACTTTGCTTTTTTTACCATGCCAGCTTGTTTTAAGGTCGTAGGGTTGACTTCTACGCCAGATTCAAACTTATTTAAACTTTCAACATTTACAATTTCGTATTCTTTACGGAACTGATTATTAAAACCCCTTTTAGGAATTCTCCTAAATAAAGGCATCTGCCCACCTTCAAATCCTATCTTTTTTGACCCGTCGCCAGAACGAGCTTTCTGCCCTTTAGAACCACGAGTAGATGTACGGCCATGGCCAGACCCTACTCCACGCCCTATTATTTTCTTTCTATGTTTTGAGCCTTTTTGAGGCTTTAAATTATGTAAGCCTATCATACATATACCGTCCCTTTTTCTCTAATTTTAGCAACCTCTTCTTTTGAACGAAGTTCTTTAAGAGCCTCTATAGTTGCATAAACTACATTAAAAGGATTTGAAGAACGCATTGACTTTGTAAGGATATCTTTAATCCCTACAGCTTCAAGAACTGCTCTTACAGCACCTCCTGCAATAACACCTGTACCAGGAGCAGCTGGTTTTAACAAAACCTTCCCAGACCCTGAAACGCCTATTATTTCGTGAGGGATGGTACTGCCTTTAAGTTGTACAGAAACCATATGTTTTGCCGCCCGACTACTGCCTTTCTGTATAGCAGCTTGAACCTCGTTTGCTTTGCCAAGACCACAACCAACCTTACCAGACTCGTCTCCTACAACTACCAAAGCGTTAAAAGAAAACCTTTTGCCACCTTTAACAACTTTTGCAACTCTGTTGACGACTACAACTGTTTCTTTTAAACCACTATCATTTTGTTGTTTGCCTATTTTTTCAGCCAACTTGTCCTCCTAAGACATACGCTACCGTCTTAATATACCATTTAAAAATTGTGTTAGAATTCTAAACCATTTTCCCTAGCAGCGTCTGCAAGAGCTTTTACTTTACCTGTATACTCGTAACCTCTACGATCAAAAACAACTTTTTTTATACCTTTTTGGGTTGCTTTTTTTGCAATCAAATCACCAACAGACTTAGCAGCTAGAACGGTATCTGTAACTTTCAAGTTCCCTTTAAGTTCCGGAGATAATGTTGACGCAGATGCAAGAGTAACACCTTTACTATCATCTATAACCTGGGCATAAATATGCTTATGTCCACGATAAACACTCAAACGAGGTTTTTCTTGAGTTCCCTCTATTTTACTTCTTACCCTTTTTACACGATAATCAAATCTTTTACTTGAACATTTCATCTAATATCCTCTATTTTTTTGTCTGTTCTTACTATATTAACTATTAGACAAAACAAAACTTCTATTTTTAGAAAACTAGCCACAAAAATTTATTTTTTACCACCTGCACTTGCTGCAGCTTTACCAGCCTTTCTAATAATTTTTTCACCTAAATATCTTATACCAAAACCTTTATATGGTTCTGGCGGTTTTACAGCTCTAATTTTAGCTGCAAAAGCGCCTACTTCATATTTGTCTATACCTGTTACAGTTATTAAAGTGTTTTTGTCAGGAGTAAGAACAGCTGTAACTTTAACTGTGGAAGGTATTTCAAGGTTTACTAAATGCGAAAAACCGACAGCTAAAACTAGCTTTTTCCCGCCTTCTATATTTACTTTAAACCCAAGACCTATCGCTTCCAATTCTTTTTTGAATCCTTTTGTAACACCTTCAACCATATTTACAATAAGGCCTCTTGTAAGACCATGAAACATATTATGTTCTCTAGAGCTGCCAAGTGCTTCAACAAGTATATTATCTTTCTCAATTTTTACATTTATTTTATTGTCAATTACTTGTGAAAGTTTCCCACTGGGACCTGTTATTTCTAACACCCCATTTTTAAACTCTGCTTTCACCTTCTCCGGAATATGAACCGGCCTTTTGCCTAAGCGACTCATTGTTTGACCCTCAATATAAATTTTTACAAAAGTTAATAAATTTATAATTTTATTAACTACACTTCAAACCAAGTCCCCACTTTGAACCAGATTTTTGCAAAGACAAAAATCTTTACCAAACCAAGCCCAACACTTCCCCGCCAACTTTTTCTTCCCTTGCATTTGCGTCTGTCATTAAACCTTTAGAGGTAGAAACTATAGCAATGCCTAACCCACCAACAGATTTTGGCATATCCTCATACCCTCTGTATATCCTTAAACTGGATTTAGAAATTCTTTTTATTCCTTTAAGAACTTGTTTGCCAGTTAAAGTGTACTTAAGATAAACTCTCAAAACGCCCTGCTTATTGTCTTCAATATTCTTATAATTTGCAATATAGCCTTCATCTTTTAAAATTTTAGCTATTTCCATTTTCATCTTTGAAGATGGGATATCTACTTTTTCGTGCAATTTTGCATTCGCGTTACGAATACGTGCAAGCATATCTGAAATTGGATCTGTAATCATTAAACCGACCTCTTTTTAAATTATTACCAACTTGATTTTGTAAGACCTGGTATTTCACCATTGTGCGCTAATTTGCGCAAACATATCCTGCAAAGTCCAAAATCTCTGTAAAAACCACGCGGTCTCCCACACAGGCGACATCTGTTTCTGTGTCGTGTTGCAAATTTTTGAGGCTTACGCATTTTTGCTTCTGCTGAAGTTGTTGCCATAGAAAAATATCCTTTGCTTATTTTGCGTTTCTATTTATTATCTCTTTTTTTAAACGGCATACCAAGTGCCTCTAACAAGGCTTTTGCTTGCTCATCTTTTTTGGTTGTTGTTACTATTGTGATGTTCATACCTCTAGCTTTGTCTGACTTTTCAACGCCAATTTCTGGGAATATATATTGTTCTGAAAGGCCCAGATTTAAGTTCCCTTTATTGTCAAAACCGTTAGGCTCTATGCCTCTAAAATCTCTTATACGAGGCATGGCTACATTTATTAGCCTGTCCAAAAATTCATACATCATTGCATTTCTTAACGTTACTTTAATACCTATTGGCATTCCTTGGCGTAATTTAAAGTTAGATATAGATTGTTTTGCCCTGCACACTAACGGCTTTTGGCCTGTAATAGCTGCAAGTTCTGTAGATGCAATATCTAAAACTTTAATATTATCTTTTGCTTCACTTAAACCTATATTAACAACAATTTTGCTAAGTCTAGGAATTTGGTGGATATTTTTTAAATTAAACTGTTTTTTTAATTTGTTTACAATATTTTCTTGATAAATTTTTTTCAAACGAGGTTGATTCATTTTATTCTTTCCTTATTATTGCCTTTATTCTCCAATTATGCTATCATTTCTCCACATTTACGGCATAACCTTACTTTTTTACCATCGGAAAGCTTATCAAATTTAGGCCTTAAAGCTTGCTCACACTTTGGACATATAAGCATAACCTTACTTATAGCAATAGGAGCTTCTTTTTCACGAATTCCACCTGCATCTCTTTGAGTAGGTTTTGTATGCCTTTTTACAAAATTTATTTTTGAAACAATAACTTTACCTTTATCCGGAAAAACGTCAAGAACTTCACCTTTTTTACCTTTGTCTTTCCCGGATAATACTACAACTTTGTCTTTCTTCTTAATGTTAAGCATTTTTATATCCTGTTTGTTTTTCGCTTAAAAACTATCTCTTTGACTGTTTTTCCTACCAATGTAGTTAGAGATTAAATTACTTCCGGAGCTAAAGATATTATCTTAAGATAATTGTTCTCTCTTAACTCTCTTGCTACCGGGCCAAAAATACGTGTACCTTTTGGCTCGCCTTCATCATTAATTATTACAGCAGCATTGTCGTCAAACTTAATATACGTGCCGTCAGCACGACGTACTTCTTTTACTGTACGAATAACAACAGCTTTAACAACTTCTCCTTTTTTTATATTTCCGTGCGGCAAGGCGTCCTGTACTGAAGCGTGAATCACATCCCCAATACTTGCATAACGACGTTTTAAACCTTTTGTAACTCTAAAACAACGAATTTTTTTTGCGCCTGAATTATCTGCTACGGTTAATATAGTTCTTTCCTGAATCATTCTGTTATCCTTCGATAAACTTGATTTTTAAATTTCTGCTGCTTTTTTTATAACTTCCATCAACACCCATCTTTTTGTTTTTGACATTGGTCTTGATTCCATTATTGTAACCGTGTCCCCAATATGAGAGAGGTTTTTCTCATCGTGCACAGCAAACTTAACTTTCCTGCGAAGCACACGGTCATATAAGGAGTGGCGATACGTTCTTTCTATAGAAACCAGTCTTGTCTTATCGCTTTTATCACTTACCACTATACCTGTACGACATTTGCGTTTATTGCGTTCCTGTGACATTATTCCTTCCTATTAGTCTATATTTAGGCTCTTTTCTTTTTTGATTAACCAAAGTTTTAATTCTTGCAATATCTCTTCTCATTCCTCTAATTTCTAGAGGGTTCTTTACAGGTGCTGTTTGATGACGAAATTTTAATCTAAAAAGTTTGTCCTGTAATTGGCTAAGCTTTACAGAAAGTTCAGCCTCTGTCATGTTTTTTATTTCGTTCCAATTTTTACTTTTCATCATACCCTCAAATATCAGCTCTAACTAAAATTTTTGTATGTATGGGAAGTTTGTTTGACGCAAGCTTTAAAGCTTTACGTGCTTCAGCTTCCGGCAGACCTTCCATTTCAAACATTACCCTACCAGGTTTTACAACTGCAACCCAAAATTGCGGATCGCCTTTACCTTTACCCATTCTCGTTTCAGCGGGTTTCTTAGTGATTGGTTTATCAGGGAATATTCTGATCCAAACTTTTCCACCCTTCTTTGTAAATCTTGTAAGTGTTACACGAGCAGCTTCTATCTGATTACTATTTATCCATACAGGTTCAAGAGCTTGGAGACCATATTTACCAAAAGCTAAACAAGTGCCTCCTTTAGCTTTGCCCTTCATTCTTCCTCTATGTGTTTTTCTATATTTAACTCTTTTCGGCATCAACATATCAATATCCTTATAGTCTTTATATCTTAAAATTATTTAGGCGCTTTTTTGTTTTTAGCAACTTTCTTTACATTTATGCTAAAGGCACTTCAACAAGCTTGACTTCTTCAATCAAGTCTTTGGTAGTCTTTTTAAAAAGCTCCTTCTTGAATATCCAAACTTTTACACCAATTTGTCCCATTGTCGTATAACTTTCAGCAAAACCATAGTCAATGTCAGCTCTAAAAGTCTGCAAAGGAATTCTGCCCTCTTTTAGCCACTCAGTTCTTGCAATTTCTGCACCGCCAAGTCTGCCAGAAACCATAACTTTTATGCCACAAGCACCTGCAACCATAGCTTTTTCTATAGTCTTTTTCATTGCTCTTCTAAAAGCAATTTGTTTTTCTAACTGAAAAGCAATACCTTCTGCAGCAAGTTGAGCGTCTAATTCAGGTTTTTTTATTTCCATAACGTTTACAAAACTTTTCTTTGACGTCATAGATTCAACATCTTTTCTTAAATTTTCTATGCCTTGGCCACCTTTGCCAATAACAATGCCGGGGCGAGATGTATAGATGTTAACTCGTATATACTTCCCAGGCCTTTCAATAACAATTTTAGACACAGACTTGAGTTGTTTTTTTAAATAAACTCTTAAACGATGATCTTCTTCTATAAAATCAGGCATCTCTTTTAAACTAAACCACTTAGATTCCCAATCTCTAATATATCCTAATCTTACACTTTTGGGATGTACTTTATGACCCATTTTTATACCTTCCCTATCCTAATTTTTATCTTACTTTGCTTGCGTTTCTTCTTTACTTACCTTTGCACTTTTGACAATCTTTTTCTTTCTTTTCTCTGTAGCATCAGCATCTGTAACTACTATAGTAAGATGAGATGTTCTCTTTTTTATAGGTAGGCCTCGCCCTTGAGGGCCTGGTCTCACTCTCTTTAAAATAGGACCGTTACCTACCCAAGCTTCTTTTACTTTAAGATTTGAATAATCTTTAAGTTTCCCCGAATTAGCTGTTGCGCTTTTTAAAACTTTAGAGACAAGCATTGCAGCAGTTTTAGAAAGAAAAGAAAGAACTTCAAATGCTTTCTCTACCTTTTTATTTCTTATAAGCGTTAGCACTTGATTAACTTTTCTTGGAGTATATCTAACGAATTTCGCTGTTGCCTTTGCTTGCATCTTTGCATCCTTTTTTTTCTTGTTCAGAAATTACTTAACTTGTAAATGTTGGATATTTCTTGTTGTTAAACACAACAACACGCGTCGCAAATACTCTTTACGTGAGCGACGTTTCTTGTTTTGTCATACCACCATGACCTTTAAAAACCCTGGTTGGGGCAAACTCTCCTAACTTATGGCCCACCATTTGTTCAGAAATAAATATAGGAAGAAACTTCTTCCCATTATGTATTGCTATTGTGTGTCCTACAAATTCCGGAGTTATAGTGCAAGATCTTGCCCAAGTTTTTATAACTTTTTTACTTCCTTCTTCATTAAGCTTTTGCATTTTTTTTAAAAGTTTTTCATCTACATAAGGACCTTTTTTTGTTGAACGACTCATCTATTATTTCCTCCGATTACTTCTTAGCTTTATTACGATGGCTTACTATTACCCAGTCCCAAACCTTTCTAGGCCTTGTTTTAAAACCTTTAGCAGGCTGGTTCCAAGGGCTTCTGGGTTGGTTGTTACCTTTAGATCTACCTCTGCCACCTCCATGAGGATGGTCAACAGAGTTCATTGCGGTTCCGCGCACATGAGGTTTTTTACCCACATGACGGTTTCTTCCCGCAGAGCCTATCGTAATATTTTCGTGGTCCAAATTGCCTACCTGCCCAACAGTAGCATAACAGTTTACTCGGATAAGCCTTATCTCGCCAGAAGGCATTCTTATGTGAGCATATTCGCCTTCTTTTGCCAAAAGCTGTGCAGCTGCACCGGCTGAACGCGCAAGCTGTGCACCTTTACCTACTGCAAGTTCCAAGTTATGTATAAAAGCACCTACAGGGATATTTGTAAGAGGAAGAGCGTTACCTGGTTTTATCTCGGCATCCGGTCCGGAAACCAAGGTGTCTCCAACTTTTACACCTACAGGCTGTATTATATATCTTTTTTCTCCATCCTGATATTGCAGAAGAGCTATTCTGCTCGAACGGTTAGGATCGTATTCAATTGCAACGACTTTGGCCGGAACATTAAACTTATCTCTTTTAAAATCTATAATTCTATAAAATCTTTTGTGCCCACCGCCTCTAAAGCGTACCATTACTTGACCAGTGTTGTTGCGACCACCTTTTTTCTTTATAATTCTTGTTAACGATTTTTCTGGTTTTGTTTTTGTAATATCTGAAAAATCTGATACCGACATTTGTCTTCTAGACTGCGTATACGGTTTAAATGTTTTTATTGGCATTATGTTTTCCTGTTATCGGGCTAGCATAAAATAATTTTACTTGCCCATATTTACTTCTTTAGTAAAGCAAATTTATTTACTTTTACTAAAACTAGGTTTGCCTAAACTAGACTTCTTCGACCATTTGAATTTCTTGACCTTCACTAAGTTTTACTATTGCTTTTTTCCAATCGCTTTTATAGCCAGAGTGAGTGCCTATTCTTTTACTTTTACCTGCACAGTTTGCAGTATGCACACTTGCCACTCTAACGTTAAACAAGGATTCTACAGCCTGCTTTATTTGAAACTTGTTTGCATCTTTGTCTACAACAAAAGTGTACTTATTATTTTTTTCTTTTAAAATTGAAGCTTTTTCAGTCACCATCGGCCTTTTAATAATGTTTCTAATATCCATTTTCATTCCTAAATAACAAAAAAGGCATCCACTATGCAGACTGCCTTTCTTTTATTAAATCAATAGCTTCAGGCGTAAGAACCACTTTATCTGCCCAAAGAATTTGATATGCGTTAACATTTTTAATGCTTTCAACTACAACATTTTTTATATTTTTTGCTGCAACTTTAAAATCTGCATCATTAGCAATTGCAAAAACTATTTTTTTGCCTTCAACTTTAAGATTTTTTAAAATCTCAGCTACTTTTTTTGTTTTAATTTCCTCTAATTTCACAGAATCTACAACCATTACATTGCCGTTTTGAAGCTGAACAGAAAACGCCATGCTTAAAGAAGCTTTCTTCTTTTGTTTTGACATTTTTGTATAATAATCCCTAGGTTGTGGCCCAAAAATTATGCCTCCCTTTCTCCACAAAGGAGAATTTCTCTGTCCTGCACGGGCGTGTCCTGTACCTTTTTGCTTCCAAGGTTTTGCCCCAGAAAAAGACACTTCCCCTCTTGTTTTTGTTTTGTGCGTACCTGACCTTTGGTTATTCAAGTATGCTGTCGTAATCTCATGCAAAAGCACATTAGAAACCTCTGTTCCAAAAAAAGAAGGAAGCTCTATTTTCCCTTTCTCCTGTCCCCTTGCGTTATAAACTATTGTTTCCATTTTCTCTCTATCCTATTACCTATTAGAAAAACAAAAAATCTATATAGTATTTAATAAATTCTATAATACTTAAAACGACTGTTTTCTGTGAAAAGCAGATATCAACTAAATCACTTCTTTTTAGCTTTAGTTTTTACTTCCACAACAACGGGAATTTTCTTAACTGTATTGCTTATAAACAACATCCCTGTTTTTACAGCAGGTACCGCCCCTTTAATAAGCAAAACATTTTTTTGCGGGTCAACATGCACAACACATAATTTTTGTATTGTAACATATTCGTTACCTAAATGTCCAGACATTCTCATCCCTTTTAAAACTTTTTGAGGGCCTTGTGCACCACTAGAACCTCTGGCACGTGTTCTGTCTGATTGACCGTGAGTTGTAGGTTGCATACCAAAGTTGTGCCTTTTTATAACGCTAGCATAACCTTTACCTTTTGTTAAAGCACAAACATCTACATAGTCTCCAACTTTGAAAATATCTGCCTTTATTTCCTGCCCTACTGCAAAGTCTTTAACATCTTGAACTCTAAACTCTTTTATAACTTTTTTAGGTTCAACATTATTTTTTTTAAAAAAACCTTTCAAAGATCTGTTAAGGTTTTTTTCCTTAACATTTCCGAAGCCAAGCTGTACAGCATTATAACCGTCTTTTTCTGCTGTACGTACAGCTGTAACAACACAAGGACCAGCTTCTACTACCGTTACAGGTATAAGGTTTCCTTTATCGTCAAAAACCTGAGCCATACTTACTTTTTTACCAATAATTGATTTCAACATATTTTCTCTCTACGGTTTAAATATTTTTAATTAATTTTAGAGCCTATCTACGAACTTCTTTGTACTTAATTTCAATATCCACGCCAGCAGGCGAGTCTAATTTTTGAAGTTCTTCTACTGTTCTGTTGGAAGGCTCGCAAATGTCTACTAACCTTCTATGGATTCTCATTTCGAACTGTTCACGAGATTTTTTGTCCGTGTGAACAGACCTGTTAACTGTATACTTTTTTATGCTTGTAGGCAAAAGTACAGGCCCTGTTATAGCTACACCTGTACGCCTTGCAGTTTCTACTATTTTAGCAAGAAAATCGTCTAACATTTTATGATCGTAGGCCCGTAACTTGATTCTTAAATCTTGATTTTGTACTGTCTTTTCATTTCCCATAAATTTTAATCCTGTTTATTTGATTATACGTTCTTTATATAATTTACATAAATAAAAACATTTAAAAGTCAAGCAGATTGCTTATCACCCAACACCTTCGTGACCACCGCTGTAACGTCGTCTTGCCATGATCTACGTGCCCTATCGTCCCCTATGTTTACGTACGGCTTGCTCCTGTCAAATTTCATCTTTGCCATTTTTAGTCTCCCTACCTTATATTTTTTTCTCTAATATCTTGTCTGCAATTTGTTTTGGTACTTCTTCATAGTGAGAAGGTTCCATACTATAGTTTCCTCTTCCCTGAGTTAAAGAACGAAGTGATGTTGAATAACCAAACATATCTGCAAGAGGAACATTCGCTTTTATATGCTGTACTTTATTTTTTGAGTCCATGCTAGAAATTTTGCCACGCCTTGAGTTTAAATCACCAATAACGTCACCCATATATTCTTCAGGTACCACCACTTCTGTTCTCATAATAGGCTCTAAAATGACAGGATTTGCTTTTTTGCAAGCGTCTTTAAAAGCCATTGAACCTGCAATTTTAAACGCCATTTCTGAAGAGTCAACTTCGTGGAAAGAACCGTCTCTAACTGTAACCTTAATATCAACTACAGGATATCCTGCCAAAACGCCAGAAGTCATAGCTTCTTTTATACCTTTATCAATTGCTGGAATATATTCTCTAGGAATTACACCGCCAACAATTTTGTTTACAAACTCATAACCTTTACCCGGCTCTTGAGGTTCTACTGTAAGAACAACGTGCCCATATTGACCACGCCCGCCTGTCTGTCTAATATATTTAGATTCTGCTTCTTGAGCTTTTTTGATTGTTTCTCTGTAAGCAACTTGAGGTCTTCCTACATTAGCCTGGACATTAAATTCTCTTTTCATTCTGTCCACGAGAATTTCTAGATGAAGTTCGCCCATGCCCGCAATAATAGTTTGGTTTGTTTCTTCGTTTGTTTTAACTCTAAAAGTCGGATCTTCTTCTGCAAGTCTGCTTAAAGCAATACCTAACTTTTCTTCGTCTGCTTTGGATTTAGGTTCAATTGCAACGTCTATGACAGGGTCTGGGAAATCCATAGACTCAAGGAGAATCGGGTTTGCTTCGTCACAAAGAGTATCGCCTGTGCTTGTGTTTTTTAAACCTACAGCAGCGGCAATATCTCCAGCATTTACAGACTTTATTTCTTCTCTATTGTTTGAGTGCATGCGCACTATACGAGAAATTCTTTCTTTTGCATTTTTGCCAGGATTATAAACATAAGAACCACTTTCTAACGTGCCAGAGTAAACTCTAAAATATGTAAGTTTCCCTATGTACGGATCTGCTTGTAGTTTAAACGCCAAAGCGCTAAAAGGAGCTTTATCGTCAACATCTCTAGAATCGACTTCTTCTGTGTCTGGATTTGTACCTTTAAACGCTTTTCTGTCAAGCGGTGACGGCAAATAATCACATACTGCATTCAACATCGGCTGTACACCCTTATTTTTAAACGCTGTTCCGCAAAGTGTTGGGATTAATTTTATTTGAAGTGTTGCAGTTCTGATTGCTTGTTTTATTTGTGCTACTGTTGACTCTTTGCCTTCCATAAAGTTAGTCATTATTGTGTCGCTATAATCTGCAAGAAGTTCTATCATTTCATTGCGCATGTGGTGCGCTTTTTCTTCTAACTCTTTTGGAATGTCTGTTATCTCAAAACTAGCTCCAAGCTCTTCGCCATTCCAAATGTAAGCTTTCATTGTAACCAAATCTACTATTCCTTGAAAACTAGACTCTGCTCCAATAGGAATTTGAATAGGAAGAGGAGTCGCTCCAAGCTTTTCTCTTATATCTTTTATAACCATAAAAAAATCTGCGCCAATTTTATCCATCTTGTTTGAAAAAACAATTCTTGGCACACCATATTTGTCTGCCTGTCTCCAAACAGTTTCAGATTGAGGTTCTACACCATTACCAGAATCAAAAACAACAACAGCGCCGTCTAAAACTCTTAAAGATCTTTCTACTTCTGCAGTAAAGTCCACGTGTCCTGGAGTGTCGATAATATTAAATTGCATCTCTTGCCATTTGCAATAAGTTGCAGCAGAGGTGATTGTGATACCTCTTTCCTTTTCTTGTTCCATCCAGTCCATAGTTGCAGCACCTTCGTGCACTTCGCCAATTTTGTGCGTTCTGCCAGTATAATATAAAATTCTTTCTGTTGTGGTAGTTTTGCCCGCGTCAATGTGAGCAGCAATACCAAAATTTCTAATATTGCTTAAAGGATATTCTCTAGCCATTTTCTTTTTAACCTTTTAATTAATATTTTCACTGTTATTTAAATACGCTTTTAATTATACTAATTGTACATGCAAGAAAAAATACAGAAACAGAACAACTAAATATTAAAATCGCCAGCCCAAGCGGGGAACACCAATTATTCCATTTTGAAAAACTTTTCTTTTCTTTGATTTCTTTATCTTCCATACAATCCTCCTAAGTCAAAGTGCAGTTTTGATGTTTACAAATAAAAATAAGTGCGGATTAGCAAAACGACGTATAACAAAATATCGAAGCAAAATCACCAACGATAGTGAGCAAATGCCTTGTTAGCTTCTGCCATTTTGTGTGTGTCTTCCCTTTTCTTTATTGCAGCGCCTTCTTTTTTGCTGCCGTCAATAATTTCCTGTGCAAGTCGCTCGCACATTGGTTTGCCTGTTTTACTTCTTGCACTTTCTATTATCCAATTTATAGCAAGCGTTATAGAACGCGTTGACGATACTTCCATAGGAACCTGATATGTAGCTCCACCTACCCTGCGAGGTCTAACTTCTAAAAGAGGTCTAATATTTTCTATAGCTCTATTAAAAACTGATGCAGGATCTTCTCCAGTTTTTTCTTTTATAATATCGAAAGAATCATACGTAATCAATTCTGCTATACTCTTTTTACCTTCAAAATTAAGCTTACTTACAAACCTTGCTATTACAACTGAACCAAATTTATAGTCCGGTTCAGGCAAACCTCTTTTTTCTTTTGGTTTTAGCGCTTTACGTGGCATTACAAATACCTCTTACTGTTAAATTAATGCATATCTTTTTATGGTAACAAATATTCTGCTATCTTTTCAATCTACAAACAAATATGGTACTGAGTTTTAACCAACCACCACAAATCAAGTAGATGTCTTTTTTGTTACAAGTAAATTTACTATTTTGCAGCTTTGCCTTTCTTTGCACCGTATTTGCTTCTACTTTGTTTACGCCCATCAACACCAGCAGAGTCTAAAGTGCCTCTTACAATATGGTAGCGAACACCTGGTAAATCTTTTACACGTCCACCTCGAATAAGAACAAGCGAATGCTCTTGAAGGTTATGCCCTACGCCCGGTATATAAGAAGAAACTTCATAGCCCGATGTAAGCCTTACTCTTGCAACTTTTCTTAAAGCAGAGTTAGGTTTTTTAGGTGTACTTGTATAAACTCTTGTACAAACGCCCCTTCTTTGTGGGCAATTTTTCAGTGCCGGTGATTTTGTTTTTCTAACAACGTTTTTTCTTCCGCTTCCAATTAACTGATTAATCGTTGGCATTGTATTGTTTTCCTTAAAATAAATTTTACTTGTTATTTTCTATTCTTGCTTCAACTAAACCAGTCCCAGCTGGTATCAAATGTCCAATAGAAACATTTTCTTTCAATCCAACCAAGTTGTCAACTTGCCCTGACACAGCCGCTTCAGTTAATATTCTTGTTGTCTCTTGGAAAGAAGCAGCAGAAATAAATGAATCTGAAGACAATGAAGCTTTAGTTATACCCAAAAGTATAGGATGAGCTACTGGCGCTTTTTTGTTATCTGTTTTTAAAGCTTTTCTGTCCATTTCATACTTGTGCCTTGAAACTATTTCGCCATTTAAGTATTTACTTTTTCCAGAGTCTATAATTCTTACGTTAGAAAGCATTTGCCTTACTATAATTTCTATGTGTTTATCGTTTATAGTTACACCTTGAAGTCTATACACCTGCTGAATTTCATTTACAAGATATTCTTGTACTTCTTTTGGACCTTTAACCTTAAGAATATCATGCGGATTTACTGCCCCATCTGAAAGAGCTTCCCCTTCTTTGACATTATCTCCTTCATACACAACCAAATGACGGCCAGTAGGGATCAAATAACTTTTCTTTATTTTTGTTTCAGGGTTTTCAACTTCAACTTTTATACTACCTTTTGCAGTTGCTCCACCTAAATGTACTATGCCGTCAATTTCAGAAACAACAGCAGAATTTTTTGGTTTTCTGCCTTCAAAAAGTTCTGTAACTCTAGGCAGTCCTCCAGTAATATCTTTTGACTTAGACACTTCTTGAGGAATCTTGGCTAAAACATCGCCAGCTTTAACTTTGCCTCCATCATGACAGACAAGAGTTGTGTCCACTGGAAGAGGGTATTCTACATTTGTTTTGTCCTCTTTTTTTACGACAATTCTAGGACTTCTTCTATCTGAATGATGTTCAATAATAACTCTTTCTATTTGCCCTGTTATTTTTGATTTTTCTTTTTGTAAAGTTATGCCATCTTTTACATCAATAAAATGTACTGTTCCCTCAAACTCTGAAATAATAGGCTTTGAATGAGGGTCCCATCTAGCCATTAACACATTTTTCTTTACGCCTGTTGCAGCATCAATCTTAACTTCCACCTTTTGGCCATCTTGCACATCTATTATAGCGCCATAAGGAATCTGATAAACTTGACGGCGATGTACAGGAGATTCCGTAAAAGATAATTCTGTATTTCTGCTTACAACAATAGTTTCGCCATCCCTGTTTACAATTGTTTTTAAATTGTAGTAATCTGCAGTACCGTTATTTTCAGCATAAATTTCAGAACGAGAAACAACACGACTTGCAGCTCCCCCTATATGGAATGTCCTAAGAGTGAGCTGTGTGCCAGGCTCTCCTATTGACTGTGCAGCAATAATACCGACAGCTTCACCAATGTCAACTTGGTTGCCTGTAGCAGGGTTTACTCCATAACATTTTGCACAAACGCCATGTTCTGCCTCACAAGTTAATACGCTTCTAATACCTATTTTATCTATGCCTGCTTCAACAAGCCTTTTAGCTTTTTTAGGGGTTATAAGCTCCCCTCTCTTTATTATAATTTCATCACGAACAATATCTACCACGTTATCTAAAGCAATTCTTCCTGCCACACGTTCGTCTATGTTTTCAATCACTTCATCGCCACTGTGAAGAGTGCCGATAAACACACCATTTACAGTTTTGCAGTCTTCTTCTGTTACAACAACATCGTGAGCTACGTCCACAAGCCTTCTAGTTAAGTATCCAGCTTCTGCAGTTTTTAAAGCTGTGTCTGCTAAACCTTTACGACCCCCGTGAGTAGAAATAAAGTATTCTAAAACAGAAAGACCTTCTCTGAAATTTGAGATAATAGGAGTTTCTATAATTTCTCCTATACCTCCTGTCAGCTTCTTTTGTGGTTTAGCCATAAGACCACGCATACCAGCAAGCTGTCTTACCTGCTGACGAGAACCTCTAGCTCCTGAATCTGCCATCATAAACACAGAATTAAAACGACTTTGCCCTTCTTTATAGTCTTCTGTCTCTTCTTTTCTCATCTCGTCAAACATAATGTCAGCAACTTCGTCTGTAACTCTTGTCCAAATATCTATAATTTTGTTATAGCGTTCCAATTCCGTTATCAAACCAAGTTTTGCTTGTTTTTCAATTTCTTTAATTTTTGCTTTTGCTTCTTTTACAAGTTTTTCTTTTTTAGGAGGAACTTTCATCTCATCTATAGAGATGGACACACCAGAAAGAGTAGCGTACTTGTAACCCATCTTTTTTATCTCGTCTAAAAAAACAGCGGTTCTATATTGGCCAAGTTCTTTATAACACCTGTCAACAAGGACACCTAAATCCTTTTTAGAAATGTTTTTATTTTGATAACCTAAAGCATAAGAACCGTCTTCATTTTTTGGAAGTTGTTCATTAAATATAACTCTTCCAACAGTAGTATAATTTAAAACATCTTTACCCTCTTCAGATTTATAATTTTTCCATTTGCTTACGTCTTTCTGTTGATCACTTTTAAGTTTTTCGTCTCTTATGTTTGTTATACCCAAAACTTTAATTTTTGCTTGTAAATCAACTTTTTTAGCTTGATAAGCACTAATTACTTCACTTACAGATGAGAAAATTTTGCCTTCTCCAGTAACACCTGGCTTCTCTTTTGTAAGATAAGAGATGCCTAAAACTATATCCTCAGAAGGAATAGCAATCGGTTTTCCCGAAGATGGAGACAAAATATTTCTTGTGGCCATCATTAAAACTTTTGCTTCAAGTTGAGCTTCAAGAGATATTGGCAAATGTACTGCCATTTGATCTCCATCAAAGTCAGCGTTAAAAGCAGCGCAAGTTAAAGGATGAAGTTGTATAGATTTGCCTTCAATTAGTACTGGCTCAAAAGCTTGAATACCAAGTCTATGCAATGTAGGAGCTCTGTTTAACAAAACAGGATGATTTTTAGTAACTTGTTCAAGTATGCTCCAAACTTTGGCATCGCTTCTTTCTAACATCCTTCTTGCAGATTTTAGCGTAGTGTTTTCCTGTTTGATTAACTCTTTTATAATAAAAGGTTTAAACAACTCTAAAGCCATTTCTTTTGGAAGTCCACATTGATTCAACTTTAAGTTTGGACCTACAACAATAACGCTTCTTCCGGAATAGTCTACTCTTTTACCAAGCAAATTCTGTCTAAAACGACCTTGTTTGCCTTTTAATGTATCTGACAAAGATTTAAGAGGCCTGTTACTTGCACCTGTAACAGGTCTTGTTCTTGAATCGTTATCTATTAAAGCGTCAACAGCTTCTTGTAAAAGTCTCTTTTCGTTATTTATCATAACAGTAGGAGCTTTTAATTGTTCTATATGACGAAGCCTGTTGTTTCTGTTAATAATCCTTCTATACAGGTCGTTTAAGTCAGACGCTGCAAACCTTCCGCCATCCAAAGCTACAAGAGGCCTTAAATCTGGAGGAATTACAGGAAGAATTGTCAAAATCATCCACTCTGGCCTTGTATTAGAACTTAAGAACCCTTCTAACACTCTTAACTTTTTAACAAGTCTTGCTCTTTCTGCGTCAGACTTTGTTTTTTTAATTTCTACATGAATATTTTTTACTTCTTCCAAGTTAATATTTTCTAATAACTTTCTTATAGCAGAAGCACCTATATCCACTTTTAAAGAATTTCCATAACCATTTTTTATATCTTTAAGATCGCTTTCCTCAAGAAGAGCAACATTGTCCGGCTTTAAAAAGTTCTTTACAAAAGGGATATCGTTTCTAGAAATTTCTATCCTCAAATGCCCTTCATATTTTTTTAAAGATTCCGGGTCTTTTCTAAGACTGCTAAAAATTTTATCTTTTTCTATATCAAAAAACTCTATTCTAATTTTTTTGTCAGGTTCTGTTATAAAAACAGTTTCGCCTTTTGCGGTATGCTGAGAAAGAATTCTTTTTATTTCATTGCGACTTACAGGGTCTAAATCACTATAATAATATACACAATGAGGTTTAAAATAAACTTTATAGTACGTGTCACCTTTTTGTATGTTTGAAAGTATCTTTTTAGCTGCCTCGTCTGTAGACATGTCAAACAAACTAGCCTGACTTTTAAGCATAAGTTTAAGTTGTTTTAAAGCTTTCTGAGAGTCAGTGTCTAAAGATATTTCTTCTGCAACTATACCGTCTACTATATGTTTAAACTCTTCTTTAACCACAGGACTGTCAATCCCATATTTAAACAAGTCAAACTCTTCACTTTTTAAAAGCATGCCTTTTTCTATTGTAGAAACAACTCCAGCTCTATCTTTTAAAGTTTCTGTTACAACATACTCTGTATAATAAACAACCTTCTCAAGATCAGAAATTTTCATATTAAGAAGAATTCCTATCCTTGAGGGAGGTTTTCTTAAAAACCATAAATGAGCAACAGGAACAGCAAGAGCTATATGACCAAACCTTTCCCTTCTTACCTTAGCCTCAGTTACCTCAACACCACACCTGTCACAAATTGTTCCTTTATGTTTTACGTACTTATATTTCCCACAATGACATTCCCAATCTTTTGTAGGTCCAAAAATTCTGTCACAAAACAAACCATCTCTTTCCGGTTTAAAGGTTCTATAATTTATAGTTTCTGGTTTTTTTACTTCACCATAAGACCACATTTTTATTTCGTCAGGACTTGCAACAGTAATTTTAACAGCATCAAAATCTGTAAAATTAAGATTGTCTGTTTTTTTCTTTTGATTTTGAAAGTTTGTTTTAGCCATTATTTTTATTAACACCTTTCGTTTTTTATTGTTTATCTTGTTTGTCGTTCTTTAAAAGTTCAACATTAAGGCTTAAAGCTTTAAGTTCACTTACCAAAACTTTAAACGATTCAGGAACGCCAGGCTTAGATATCGACCCGCCTCTAACAATCGAGTCATACATTTTTATTCTGCCATCAACATCGTCAGATTTTACCGTTAAAAACTCTTGCAAAATATGAGCAGCACCGTAACCTTCTATAGCCCAAACTTCCATTTCTCCAAACCTCTGCCCTCCAAACTGAGATTTGCCACCTAAAGGTTGGCGAGTAATAAGAGAGTAAGGACCGATAGATCTTGCATGCATTTTGTCTTCTACAAGATGGTTAAGTTTCATAACATACATAAGACCAACAGTTATCTTTTCCATAAACGGCTCGCCAGTTCTACCATCATACAAAGTAACCCTACAATCGTCTGAGGGCAAACTTTCAGATGCCCATTTATTTAAAGCACTTTCAAGTTCTTTGCCCTTCAACCCTTGAGCAGACAACACTTTCTTTTTATCTTTCAACAACTTTTCTTTTGCTTTTCTTACATAACTTTTTATTTGCTCTTCACTTGCACCATCAAACACAGGAGTTTCCATCTGAGTGCCAAGTTCTTTGCCTGCCCAACCCAACATAATTTCAAGCAGCTGACCCACATTCATACGCGAAGGTATAGCAAGAGGAGAAAGTACACAATCTACTGGCGTACCGTCTGGCAGTCTTGGCATATCTTCTACTGGCAATATTCTTGCCACAACACCTTTGTTCCCATGTCTTCCTGCAAGTTTATCTCCAACTTGAACTTTAAGTTTTGCTGCAATGTAAACTTTTACAGTTTTATTGACAGAAACTGGCAAATCGTCGCCTTTTTTAAACCTTTCTTTTTCAGATTCATAATTATTTCTCAAAATACTTTCTTTCTCTTCATACAAAGCTTCTACTTTTGCAATATCAGACTTTTTAGTATTTGCAAGTTGTTCTTTTTTATCTTTGCGCAGTTTAGTTCTTGCTGCCTCATAAACTTCCCGCATTGATTCTATTTTTTTGCTTCTTTCTTTTTCTGTGAGTTTTTCAAGCCTTATAAAAGTTCTTACAGCTATCACCTTGCCTGTCACTCCAGGCGGAACACGCAAAGAAGCATCTTGCACATCTTCGGCTTTTTTGCCAAACAATACTCTTAAAAGCCTTTCTTCAGGAGTTGACTGTTGTTCCCCTTTAGGAGTTGTTTTTCCTACTAAAATATCGCCTCTTTGAACAGTTGAACCTATTTTAATTACACCGTCTTCGTCAAGACTTAAAAGATCTTCCGCTCCCACATTTGGAATGTCTTTTGTTATTTCTTCTGGGCGACTTTTTGTCTCTCTGGCTTCTGTTTGGAACTCTTTTATATGCACCGAAGTGAACTTGTCGTCCTGTATCAACTTTTCTGAAAGTAGCATTGCATCTTCAAAATTATAACCGCCCCAAGGCATATACGCAACAAGAAGGTTCTGACCTAAAGAAAGCTGTCCTTGGTTAGTAGCTGGCCCGTCTGCTATTATCTGCCCTTTTTTTACAATGTCACCCAAAACCACTAAAGATTTTTGGTTAATGCAAGTATCTTGATTTGAACGAGCATATTTTCTTAAATTGTATGTTTCTATCTTGCCATTTTTTGTGTAAATCATTACTTGATCAGAAGAAACAGAAACAACTTCTCCATCTGTATTAGCTGTCACCACAACTCTAGAATCTCGTGCGACTTTTTCTTCTATTCCTGTACTAACTATAGGAGGCTCTGTAACCAAAAGCGGTACACCTTGACGTTGCATGTTACAGCCCATTAAAGCGCGGTTTGCATCGTCATGTTCCAGAAATGGTATCAAAGCAGCAGAGACAGATATTACCTGTACAGGCGAAATATCCATATAATCTACTTTTGAAGGAGGTTGAAATAAAAAGTCGTCCCATTTACGTCCTTGCACAGAATCTGTAACAATATTTCCTTTAGAGTCTAAAGGAGTGTTAGCTTGCGCAACGAAAAACTCGTCCTCTTGATCTGCAGTTAAATATTCAATTTTGTCTGTAGCTTTACCATTTTCTACTTTTTTGTACGGAGTTTCTATTAAACCATAAGGGTTTACTCTAGCAAAAGTTGCAAGAGATGTTATTAAACCAATGTTTGGCCCTTCGGGAGTCTCAATAGGACAAACTCTCCCGTAATGGGTATGATGAACATCTCTAACTTCAAAACCTGCTCTTTTTCTGTTTAGCCCTCCAGGCCCTAAAGCCGAAAGTCTTCTTTTATGAGTAAGCTCTGCTAAAGGATTTATTTGGTCCATAAACTGAGAAAGCTGTGAAGTTCCAAAAAATTTTCTTACCTGAGCAGCAAATTGTGTAATATTTATAATAGACCTCGGAGTCGCACTAGCTTTGTCTTGGTTGTTCATATGCTCTTTTACAATCCTTGCCATTTGAACAAGACCAATCCTAATTTGGTTTTCTAACAATTCTCCAACAGACCTTACACGCCTATTACCCAAATGGTCAATATCGTCTAATCCTATTTTAATAGTTTGTTTGTCTTCACTAAATTCAGTTTCCCCATTAGAGAGCATTAAAAAACATTTTAATGTAGCTACTATATCTTCCCTAATAAGTGTTCTGCTCGTTTCTTTAGGTATAGGCAGTTTAAATTTTTTCTCGTAATATTGGAATATGGGTAACAATTTTTTTAATATTTTATATCTTCCGACACTTGTCAAGTCGTACTTTCTTACTGACTTAAAAAGCAACTCTTCCAAGAACCCTTGTGCTCTTTCTTGCATAATAAATTCTTGAGTTTTTAAAACTCTATATATATGATTAACAGCTTCTTTTTGAGTCTTAATTGTATCTTTTTTTAAAGTTAAAACTATCGAGATGTCTTTTAAAACTTTAACTTTGTCAATACCTAAAGCTTTAATCTTTTTTATAGACTCTTCTTTTAATTCTTTGCCAATATCTAAAATTACTTCACCTGTGGACGCGTCATAAACATCTTCTGCTAAATACTCAATATTCATAGACGCACTAAGAGAAGTCAGAGCAACTTCTTTCTTTTCTTTAAAAAGATTTATAATTTCTTCATCTGACTCAAACCCTAGAGCACGTAAAAGAGTAGTTGCGTATATTTTTCTTTTACGGTCAATTCTCACATATAAAATACCATTTTGGTCAAACTCAAACTCAACCCAAGCTCCTCTGTAAGGTATTATCCTTGCAAAATATAAAGGTTTTCCTGTTACAGTAACCTTCTTTTCTTCATCTTCTTCAAAAACAACACCAGGAGAACGGTGTATTTGGCTTACAACAACACGTTCTGCACCGTTTATTATAAATGTTGCTGTGTCTGTCATTAAAGGGATATCACCAAAATAAACTTCTTGCTCAGAAAGTTCTTTTTCTTTCCCATCTTCTTTCCTATGCATAAGCCTTAACTTTATTTTTAAAGGAGCCGAATAAGTAGCGTTTCTAGCAATAGACTCTTCAACAGAGTATTTTGTGGTACCAAAAGAATAAGAAACATATTCTAAAACTAAACTCTCATCTGAGTTAGTTAAAGGAAATATATCTCTAAAAGCTCCCTCTAAACCCTGGAACTTTCTTTTTTCAGGAGCAACACCTTGCTGCAAAAACTCAGCAAAAGAATCCTTTTGCATTTTTAAAAGAAGCGGTGGGTCTACAGGGGCTGCAATTTTTCCAAAATTAACTTTATTCATTATTTTTCAACCTGTTTTTTTTATTTTATATATACAAACGACAGATAATACTTAATTATACATAATAAATATTATCTGTCAACTACTATTCTAAATGTAAAATTTCTTAGGCTTACTTAAGTTCAACTGTTGCGCCTGCCTCTGTAAGCTTTTTCTTAACTTCTTCAGCTTCTGCCTTTGCAACATTCTCTTTTACGGTTTTTGGCGCACTGTCAACTAAATCTTTTGCCTCTTTAAGACCAAGACCTGTAACTTCTCTTACAACTTTTATAACATTAATTTTACTTGCACCTGTTGAAGCAAGCACAACATTAAGCTCTGATTTTTCTTCCCCGCCTGTTGCTGGAGCTGCAGCACCACCTGCTACTGGAGTTGCCGCTACTGCTACTGGAGCTGCCCCCGCTGATACGCCAAACTTTTCCTCTAAAGCTTTTACAAGCTCTGAAAGCTCAACAACTGACAAAGAAGAAATTGCTTTAATCAACTGATCTTTTGATAATTCTGCCATTTTTACTACCCTCCAATTATTAACTTCTTTTTTTGTTTCTTATTTTTACAACTCTTTGCTAAAAAACTTAGACAAAATTTCAACGCAAAACACTTTCAAACTAAGACGAAGTATTTTGAATGTTTTGCTAAGCAAAAGTGAGAGAAGTTTGCTTTCATGTCAAATGAACGCGGGATTTGCGATCAAAAATTCAAAAAACAAATCTAAGCGGCTTGTTTCTTTGCGATTGCGTCTAATACTGTAACCAATCCTCTTATATTTGCTGCTAACACATTTATAAATCCCGATATAGGAGTCTGCATACTGCCCAACATCCTTACAATGAGAACTTCTCTAGAAGGTAGTTCCGACAAACGGAACACAACAGCAGCATCAACAAATTTGCCTTCTAAATAACCTGCTCTAACTTTCAATTTTGCATGTGTCTTTGCAAAGTCCATAACAATTTTTGCAGGAGAAACAACATCTCTGTTCTCAATAACAAGAGCTGTAGGGCCAGAAAATTTATCGCCACCACTAATACCAGCTTCTTTAAGAGCTATTTGGCTAAGAGTGTTTTTAACAATTGCATACTCGCTATTTTGAGCACGAAGTTTTGAGCGAAGTTCTGAAACCTCTTCCACTGTAAGGCCATGATATTCTGTTAATATCATACCTTTCATGGACTTAAACTTCTCTGTCAAAACTTTTACAACTTCTTGATTTTTTACATTTGGCATTCTTTACTCCTATAACCATCAACTAACAATATCCTATCGTTTAGAAACACACCCCAGCTTTTAACCCATTTCAGTAGTGTGGTTTTAATACATTAATTTTTTCAAGTTTCTTGTTAATTGTAACACCTGACCTTAAACCATATCCTTTACACTGCATATTTCTTATTTTTTGATTGAGGAGAATTGCCAAGCCCTATAACTAACGATACTTACTAAATCCACAACTTCTGTACCATCGCTAAAAGTTAAAGCAAAAGATGACACTCTCAAAATAAACAAAAAAGCACAAATTAGTTTTTTAATTAAATAAAAAACTTCTCGCGAGAGAAGTTTAAATAATAAAAACATTAATTTCTTCGTCTCGGTAAGAAAAAGACTTTCGTCTTATTTTAATATCTTGCTGACATCTTACTGTCTCTGACAAAAAACACAAAATTCTTCCCAGCAGAATAAATCTGCGGGGCTATATTCAAGATTTAATCCGGCAGCGACCTACTCTCCCAGGACCCTGCGGTCCAAGTACCATCGGCCCTGATGGGCTTAACTTCCGAGTTCGGAATGAGATCGGGTGTGACGCCATCGGAATAACCACCGGAAATAGTTTTAAATTAAAGAACACAATTAAAAACTTAATATAGGTAAACCAACTGACATATTATATCACAAAGATTAGAAAATGTGACCAAGCCGAACGGGCAATTAGTATTGGTTAGCTCCATACATTACTGTACTTCCACTTCCAACCTATCAAACTCGTAGTCTACAAGTGCCCTTCTGGGAAACCTTATCTTGAGGTGAGTTTCACACTTATATGCTTTCAGTGTTTATCTCATCCATACTTGGCTACTCTGCAATGCTCCTGGCGGAACAACAGAAACACCAGAGGTATGTTCATTCCGGTCCTCTCGTACTAAGAACGAGTCCCCTCAAGTTTCCTACGCCCACGGTAGACAGAGACCGTACTGTCTCACGACGTACTGAACCCAGCTCGCGTACCCCTTTAATTGGCGAACAGCCAAACCCTTGGGACCTACTTCAGCCCCAGGATGGGATGAGCCGACATCGAGGTGCCAAACTTTCTCGTCGATATGGACTCTTGGAGAAAATAAGCCTGTTATCCCCGGGGTAGCTTTTATCCGTTGAGCGACGGCAATCCCACA
>JAISBM010000003.1 GCA_031266185.1 Endomicrobium sp.
CCCTTTAATGCCTCTTTTACTAAAAAAGCCTTACTTCTTTTTGTAGTAACTGCTATGGAATCTAATTTTTTAAGCAGGGTCTCTTCAATCTTTAATCCAAAAAACTTTTGCACGGTTAATCTCCTTTTTATTTTGTTTTACCAAGTTTATATTATAAAACCATTCTTGTCAAATAAAAATTTGGGAAACCTTTTTTGGAAGAAAAGGTATGAAAGTGACAAAAAAGTATCAAAACTGAAGTTTATGATTTTGAGGATTTTCGTGTTTTAGGGAAAAAACGAAAAGTAATTGAAAAATGAATGATTTTTTGGAGTGCTAGTTTTGAAAGAAAAGATCAAAAAATGGTGAAATGTTGGATTTTGGGGTTTGTAAAAACAAAGAAACGATTGAAAATTCAGTTAGTTTTGTGTTTTTGGAGGTCTTAACATAATAAACGTTATCAGTCTCTTACTACCCTTTTCTTTTTGCAAAAAGTTTATATGGGTAATCTATCTTCTTTTGCCCCCCCCCCTAAACCTTAAAATGCTAAAATCAAAGCCAAACAGAAATTAAAGGTTTTTGGTTTCTGTAATCTAAAACAAGGGAGGTGAAAAAAATGTTTAAGAAATTAATTCTGACAGCTGTTTTATGTTGCACTCTTTCCGCAGTTAGCAACGCTATATGGTTGCCTGCTTTCTTTATGCGATTTGTCTCTTCTTATGGTCCACAGTGTACTGCTGCATGCCAAGCATGCGAAGTGAGTGGTAATCCACGATCACGAGAATGCCAAAATGCTCGTGGGACTTGCGCTAGCTACGAGTGTCCAGCAGCATACGAAGAACTTTAAAGCTTGAACTTACTTACAAAACCGCCGTTCTGAATGGATATCTTTGCAGAACGACGGTTTACATTTTATCTGTATTTAAAGTCTACTGTAAGTTTAGCCTACTCGATACAAAATTTATCAGATCTGGCAACAACAAAATACCCCTTAAGCTCCGTTCTAATAGACATTTCGTTAATTATGACCAAAAAACGACTTAAGATTCTTTTCATCAACTTCTTTATTAAATTTCAAATAGGTCTTACAAAATTTATATTGGACTTTATCAAATTCAGCTTTAGCGTGTAAAACATTTATCCTTACCCGTGCTGTCTCTCTTCTTGCTTGCTCAAGCTTAAGGGTTAATGTGTTTCGCTTAGCTTCTAACTCGGCGATTTCAATATTTGTGAGGTAAATGTAGAAATTCGAACTATTAGTATTTTTTATTATCTCCTCTACCTTCTCGTTTATCTCAACCCAACTTTCAAGATACTTAATCTTTGCTTCCTCTTCTTTAAGTTCCGCCTGCTTAATTTTAGCTGCAGCCATGCCAAGCTTAGCAAAAGCCTTACTACGTTTAATTAAAGCCTTTGCTAGCTCAAGATGTCCTTTTGGTGTTTTCCTCGCTTTAATTTCAGCTTTTATAAGCTCAATATTAGCTTTACCTATGTTGAGATTAACCTTGTCAATGGAGGGGAGAAATTTATCTGCAGCAACCCATGCAGTTAATATTTTAACAGCACTTTCACTCTTTTCAAGTTTGGCTTTATGATAAGAGACGGCATGAAATTCAGGATTAGAAGTTATACTTTTAATTTTATCCTTGAGTGTAGCTATCTTTTTAAAACCAACACTCGTTTCACTTAAAATAAGCTTGCGTTTATCCTCAATACTTATACGTTCAGCTTTGAGAGCGTTAATTTTCTTCTCAAGCATTTCAATACGTTTAAGTATTGCGGCGGAATTCGCCGCTATCCCATGCACGCTAAAAGCGCAACACACTGCAACTGCTAAGATTATCCTCTTCATCTTCCCCCTTTTTTAGAGTTAATGAGCTGTGCTTATAACACTTTCAACTTTATAGTTTGTAACTAATGCCTAAATTATATACAAACCCTGAAAAATCTATTTTGATGTCTTTTGATGGAACTACTTCAGGCGTAAATCTATATCCTACGTCAAATCCCAATCCAAACCTTTTCATGAATAAACATTCTGCCCCTATTGAAAAATCTGATACAAAACAAACCACATCTTCGTTAACTTTCTTGGTATCAATATTTTTGTTTTCAACAAAAACAGACTGCTCTGATTTAAAATTAATGAAGTTTACTCCAAAAAATAATTTCCCATTCAGGTTAAGCTTTTTGCTTATTTTTTTACTATAACTCCCTCCGTACATCATAAAAAATGAGCTTGCTTCATAGCTACCTTCTAGTTTCACATCTTTTTTTGACTCTTTTTCAATCGTAAATTTTTTATATTTCAGCCCTCCATCAAGACATGCTAGTCTTATTCCAACTTTAAAATCTTCTTCGGTATTGTAGAGGCAATCCATACCTATACTACGCCTTCCATTTTTAAAATCTTTCATTGTGACACCGTTACTAATCCTATCACAGATAGTACCACTTAATTCTTTAAAGTACACAGTGCCTCTTCCTATCCATGGACAAAGTTCCGCATCAGCAAATACATTTATCGCAATAAATAAAAAACTAGATATAAGAAATATTTTTTGAAGAGATTTTCTCACTAATTATTGCCATGCCATGTAATTTCTAGACCATTTTTGTCTATTTTTATTTCTCTATTATTATTATTTATTTCAATGCCATTTTTATCTACTTTGACCTTTTCCCTTTCAATACTATCTTTGTCTGTTTGGGCTTCTTTCTCTTCACTACTATCACTTTTTGATGGTTTGTGTTCCCAATTTCTTTCAAAAAAATTTGTCGTGTCTTTCTGCAAAGTTCTCCAGTTTACATCAGCAGCATGTGCAAGTCTTCCCCAAAAATCAGCATATACAACATTAACACAACCAAGACTAAAACAAAACACCAATGCCAAAACCACCCTTTTCATTTTATTTCTCCTTACTTGGATTTACTAAACTAGTTGTAATAAACTAGCTTTTATAATCTAACTATTATTGTTGTCTATCTATTATTTTGCCTGCTTTTTATGTAAATGTCAAATATCCGATTCGCCGTTTCATTTACGCTTAGCTCTTTTTCTTTAGCGTCCTTTTTACATTAAGACCTTTTTATCTTTTATATATTTTATAAGAGCTTCGTTTATGACTTCATAAAGGTTTCTGTCTTCTTGGACGGCAATAATGTTAAAAGCTTTTTTTAGTTCTT